>CANRAI010000029.1 GCA_947628555.1 uncultured Clostridia bacterium
GGGGCTGTTCTTTGCGGAAGCGGGTCTTATCCTCGCCGCGTGTATCGCGTTATTTCTGCGCGACGGATTTAAGGCGAGATTGAAATCGTACATATTTCTGCCCGCCGCCGTAATAGCCGTAACTCCGCTGAACGTCTTTGAAAACTTCTATAACGAAAGCCTGTACGACATAGCGGACAGTCCGCTGCTTTTCAAAAGCTTTTCACTGTGGCATTTGCTTGTTTTGGCTATTCTTGTCGGCTTTACGTTAGGCTGTTACTTCTTTTTGAGGAGAAAAGACAGGAAGCTTCAAAACGACTATCTTGCCGCCATGGCCATAATACTGCTTATCCAATATCATAGCAAGGACTCTGTTGTCATGGGCGACGGATACAACTTATATAACACAGTATTTGCGTGTATCCCGCTTTTTATCTGCAACATTGGCGTTTATGCGGCTTGTCTTTCGGTATTTTTGAAAAAGCGTACGCTTTATTCGATTGCCTTCTTCGTGCACGCGGCGGGCGCTTTGACCGTTTTTGCCTACTTCGGAGATAGAATTTCAAACTACGGGATTTTCTGCGGGTATTCCATATTATACTTCTGTACTACCCATTGCCTTTTGTTTGTGCTGTCAATTATGCCTACGGCGCTGGGGCACTACAAATTCAGACCGAAAGACGCGATAATTCCGCTTATATATTATTGCGCCGTAATTGTAGTAGCCGCCCTTTCAAGCGCGCTTGTGACTTCCGCCTCGATGACCTTTACATACGACGGTTACACTCTGCAAGAGAACGAATGGCTTTACCCCAATTATGCGTTCACCCAAAAAAATCCCCTGCCTATTCCCGAACCGAAACTTTTCGTAAAAATTTGGCGGTGCGATATGAATATTGCATACCTTGCCATTCTTTACGCCGTCTATGTGGGGCTTTTTTACGCCATGAACGGCGCGTATTACGCTATACTTGCAATCGGGAAAAGAGCGGCGCGCGCCGCAACTTCCGGAAACGCAAGCAATGCGGCTATACCCGCTTCCGACGGAGAAATTATTGCTCCCGCCGAAACTGAAACCGAAAGCGAGGCGGCCCCTTCCTCCGACGAATAATAGGAAAAACCGAATAAATTCCGTAAAGTTTATATTGTATTTATATTCCAATATTATCATAGAATAAATTTGAGAGCCGTTATGGAAAATTTACTTAAAGATAATAACGAAGAAATATTCGAAGAACCCGAAAATGCCGAAAACACATCGGCGTCAAAACAAAAAAAGCCGAAATTCTTTACCTATGAACGGACGCTTTTTTTGACGACGCTGTTTTTCGGGCTGTGGTTTTTGGCGTCCGTGATAGCCGGCGCGACGAATAAATATCACAACTATTACGACGAAGCGCAGGCAAGGCTTGTAATTATCCAGAATCTGAGGCTGTCGCTGATACTTTTTATACCCTATGTGCTTGAAAAGTTTTTCGGGCTGAGGGTGGAACTGAAAATTCTTATATTTTTCTACCTCTTTGCTTTCGTTGCCGCAGTCATAGGCGAAACTTTCAAAGTGTATTACATGGCGGAATATTTCGACAAGACCCTACACGCAATTTCGGGTTTTATTGCTCTGTATTTCGGATACGGATTCGCCTATTTAATACTTAAAAAGGGAACGGGCAACCATAAATTCTTTGCCGCGCTTACGCTGGGCTTCCTTGCGGCGGCGGGCGTTGCGGCTATATGGGAACTGCTTGAATTTACCACCGACCTTATTTTCGGAACGAATATGCAGAAGATAATTCCGCCCGAACTTTTCAACGGCGGAAACTCCTATGCGGAACTCAGCGGCACGGACCAGCAAATCGCAGAGTTCTTCCGCCGCCCCGAAGGCTACAAATACGCGCTTATGGACAGTATGTGGGATATGCTTGTGGCGTTTATCGCTTCCGTATTTTTCGCGATTGTTATGGCGGTCGTAAAAAAATTCAATAAAAACGCCTTTGAAAACTGCGTAATATACGACCCCGATTTAAGAATGGCAAAACTGCGGAACAAAAACAAGTCCGGCAAGACAATGGAAATCACAATAAAAAATCAATAAGAATTCAGAACCAAAACATATTGATTGGGGTTGATTCGGGGATTTTATAAATCCGGCTGATTTAACAAAACTTAATAACAACGTAAAATAATTGCGCGGCGGGCATATTGATTTATGCCCGCCGCGCGTTATATTGCTTTATCGTTTTATGTAAGCAAAAGATGTTTATCCGCAAGAATGACCGCATATCCGGAAATTTTATAGCCGTCACTTTGTATGCGGCGCGTAATCTTTTACCGAATTGGCGATATTCTTCATATGGTCGCCTATTCTTTCCATGTTCAAGGCAAGTTGGAGGAATACCGCGCCCGCCTCAGGCGTGCACCTGTTTTCGTTAAGGCGGCGCAGATGCGACTGCTGCATCTGTACGCACAAATCGTCTGTCGCCTGCTCTTCCCTGTCGATTATCGGCATATAGTTTAAACTTATGGCTTCGAAAGTCATTTCAACGTTTTTGTAAAGCTCGGTCAGGTGTAAATCCATCTCGCGGATTTCCTCAACTGCATGGTCGGTAAAGGTTATTTTATCCTTGGCTGCCGTCTGCGCGTATTCGACTATGTTTTCGGCATAGTCGCCTATTCTCTCCAAATCGCTGGTTACGTGGTAAAACGAAGAAAGTTTCTTTTCATCAAGCTGCGACAACGGCTCCAATGTGAGCTTGACAAGGAAGGAATTTATATAGTGGTTGTATTCGTTTATGAGCTTTTCCCTTTCGGCGAAAGCGTTCAGCTGTCCCAAATCGCCCGAAAGCAGCATATCGAGGGAAAGTTTATAGTTGGAGAACGCCAGCTTGCCCATTTTTATAATCTGTTTGCGCGCCTGCCCTATGGCGATAGCGGGCGTTTTCAAAAGACGCATATCCAGCGTTTCGTCCTCTTCGCCGCCCTTATTGCTTCCCTTCCTGTCGCGTACCACAAACTCCGCAAGCTTGACCAAATATTTCTGGAACGGCAGCAAAATCACGGTGGTGACAACGTTGAAGAACATATGGAAAACAGCTATCTGTATTGCGATATTCGGTATAAACGATTGCAGGAAGGAAACGAGTGCGCCGCTTACAGTTGAAAACGCAAGGGGAATAATAAAGATAATACCGCCTATCAGGTTGAACGAAAAGTGGACGAACGCCGCGCGCCGCGCGTTCACGGACGTACCGAGAGACGACAAAAGCGCGACCGCGCAAGTGCCCAGGTTAGTGCCGAGAATGACGAATATCGCAAACTGCATATCCACCACTCCCGTAGAGGCGAGCGACATAACAATTGCGGTGACCGCCGCCGAGGACTGCACAAGCCCCGTGAGCAACGCGCCGAGGACAAACAAGACGGGTATCTGCCAGCTGAGTTCGCCGCCCTCGCCCCCTATCGCGGCGAATAAATCTTTGACCGCGCCCGCTATGGCGGGGTTGGAACTTTCGTTGAGAAGAGCCGCCATGGAGCGCGACATTGTGTTCATTCCTATAAAAATAAGTCCCAGGCCCGCAAAAATCAGACCTATGTGCTTAATTATGTCCTTATTGCCGAACATATTCATAAGCACGCCCACAAACGCAAAAAAGGCGAAAATCGCCACTGCCTGTATCCCGCCGCCCGTGGTGGAAATAGCTGTAATAAACGCCGTGACGGTAGTGCCTATGTTCGCGCCCATAATTACCGATACCGCCTGCGTAAGCGTCATAAGCCCGACGTTTACAAAGCCCACTATCATTACGGTAGTGGCGCCGGAACTTGTTACAAGCGCCGTAACCGCCGCGCCCGTAGCCACGCCCAAAAAGCGGTTTTTCGTGGCCTTTGCCATAAGCCGCCGCATATGTCTGCCGGCAGCTTTTTCAAGGTTGCTGCCCATCATATTTATGCCTATCATCAAAGCGGCGATGCCGCCCAGTGTCAGCAGAAAATTATTGACTATTGACAGCACGTCGCCGAAAGCCAGCGGCGCCAGCAGCACAGAATTCATAAATCACTCTCGTAAGTTATTGGCGAAACGAATTTCCACCTATAATATTCTAACAGCATTGACAGGGAAATGTCAATAAAAATTTTCATACTTTCACGGCGGCAAAGAAACGATTGATTTTTTGCGCGGAAAGTCTTAAAATATATTTCGGGTGAAAAATATGTTCAATATCGTTTTGGTGGAACCCGAAATCCCGCAGAACACGGGAAATATCGCAAGGACCTGCGCCGCGACGGGCTGCGCGCTGCATCTCGTGCGCCCGCTGGGCTTCGAAGTCACCGACAAGTACTTAAAGCGCGCAGGGCTTGATTATTGGAGCGACGTTAAAATTTATTACTATGACGGAATAGGCGAATTATTTGAAAAGTTCCCCCTCTCCCGCTTTTTCTTTTACACCACGAAAGGGTTAAAGAGATACAGCGACCAAAAACTTGAAAAAGGAGACTTCCTTGTGTTCGGCAAGGAGACAAAGGGTTTACCCGAAGAGCTGTTAAAAGAACGCAAGGATAACTGTCTGCGCATACCCATGGTCGGGGAAACGAGAAGCCTTAACCTTTCCAATTCGGTTGCAATCGCCGTTTACGAAGGGTTGAGACAGCAGGATTTCGAAGGATTTAAAACGGAAGGACAGTTGCACCGATTAAATTGGGATTAAGTTCTTTACTTTTTGCTCTCACTATATTATAATAACGTTATGGAATTTACTAAAATCGCCGTTGCCACCGGCAATAAAGGCAAATTACGGGAAATAAGGGAAATTTTTCAAGGAGTTGAGCTGGTTTCCATGGAGGAACTCGGCTTTCAGGGCGAAATAGAGGAAACGGGCGACAGCTTCCGCAAAAACGCCAAAATCAAAGCGGAATTTATTGCGCGGAAGTATAATATACCCACGCTTGCCGACGATTCGGGGCTGTGCGTTGACTGGCTCGGCGGCGCGCCGGGCGTATATTCAGCACGCTATTCGGGTGGCGGCGAGGAAGCGAACCGTAAGCTTCTTTTAAAACAACTCAACGAAGTTTCCGACAGAAACGCGCACTTTGAATGTGCAGTATGCCTGTGCCTGCCAGACGGACATACATATTTCGGACTGGGGCGCACCTACGGCAGAATTTTATTCGAAGAAGAGGGCGAAAGCGGCTTCGGATACGACAGACTGTTCTACTCGGACGACTTGCATAAATCTTTTGGGCTTGCCACAGAGGAAGAGAAAAATTCGGTCTCCCACCGTTTCCGCGCTCTCTGTGATTTGAAAAGCAGACTATGAAAACCGTTATGGTCTTATCGGATACTCACGGCAACCGCGCCGCAATAGACAAAATAGCCGACGTATTACAGGAAAGCGATTTGGTAATACACCTCGGCGACACTTCTGCGGACGGCAATTATATTAAGAAATTCAACCCGAACGTCCGCCTTATTAACGGCAACTGCGACCCGATTCGTTTAGGCGAGGATGAAATTACTTTGGAAATAGAGGGCGTAAACATTTTCGCCTGCCACGGGCACAGATATTCCGTTAAGTCCTCTGCCGCAAAGCTTATCGCCCGCGCAAAGGAACTCGGCTGCGGCGTGGCGCTTTACGGGCACTCCCACCGCGCTTCGGAAACGGAAACGGACGGCGTTCTTGCCATAAACCCGGGCGCAATGTCGAGATATTCCGAGAAGAGCTATTGTTACCTTGTGATAAACGGCGGAAAAGCCGTAGCCAAAATCGTAAACATCGATTAAGAGGAGCTTATGAAGTTCAAGCATACATTCCACGTATTCGTTGACAATTTTTCGATAACGTATAAGCAGCTTTTATACAGATTTATAATAACCGTAGCCGCGGCGGCATTGGGCGTAACCTGCCTTTATCCGTTTATCAAGGACTTTATAAATTCAGAAGCGCTGAATTTGCTTACGGCGAACATTAAAAATTATTTTTCAAGCTTTCTCGACGGGGAGGTAAGTTCTATTGCCAACACTTCCCTTGCCATACGCGACGCCTACGACAATCTTATCGAACTTTTCAAAACAAGAATAACCGAAATCGTGCTTATGGGGCTTCTTCTGCTTTTGTTATACATTGTGCAGAAGTGGTTCGCGGGGCTCGGAAACTACGCTACGGCGTTTTTGATAAACGATAAAATGGCTCTCCGCGCGAAATCGCCTTTCGTCGGCACAATGATTTCCCACCTTAAAGAAGCTTCAATATACAACCTCATCTACGTACCCCTTACCATTGCGTACGACATTGTGGTTTACGGCGTGCTATTCGTAATTCTGTTCTTTATGCTCAACGGAATACAGTTTTTTCTTATAAATATGTTTCTCTTTTCGCTTATGACCGTAATGGCGGCTGCGCTTAAAATGACTTTCACCTGCGACTGGCTGCCCGCCCTTATCCGCGGAAAGGCGAACAACAGGCAAGCCATTAAGTTGAGCTTTTCGAGAAAGGGCAAGGACTCCCTGAACATTTTTTCCAATTTTATTGTGCTTGTGCTTCTGATAATCGGCGTAAACGCCGCGGCGGCAATCTTCACTTTTGGCGTGGGGGCGCTTCTTACGATTCCCGCAAGTTATGTGATTTTAATATGCTTCGAATTCGTAAACTACTACGACAGGGAGGACATACGCTATTTCATAGACAAAAACACTATTGTCAAGCCCGACAAGGAACGCGTTCTGACGCGCGAAGAATTCTTCACGGGGACGGGCGGCGAAAATCCTTGACGTAATGTCGGCCGCCGAAAAATTAATTGTTTTGAGCCTTTTTTATCTTCCCCCTTACAACGGGAAGATTTTTATATGATTTTTTATATCTTCCCCTTTACAACGGGAAGATTTTTTTATATAATAAGTAATGGTATAAAGGGTGTTTTTGCCCGATATACTTAATAAAGGAGGACGTAATGAGCTACATCGACACATACAACGCCTGGCTTAGAGATACTCGCCTGAGCGGCGAAGCAAGGTCCGAGCTTGAAAGCGTTAAAGCGAATAACGAGGAGATAGAATACCGCTTCGGCGCGGAGCTTGAATTCGGCACTGCGGGTATGCGGGGAATCATCGGCTTCGGCGCAAATATGATGAACGTTTATACCGTAAAGCGCGCCACCCAGGGGCTTTCGGAATTTATAAAGACAAAGGGCGAAAACGCAATGGAGCGCGGCGTAGCCATATCCTACGATACACGGCTTAAAAGCGACGAATTTGCGCTTGCCGCGGCGGAAGTGCTGGCCTCCAACAACATAACCGCGCACCTCTACCCTATGGAACACCCCGTCCCCATGCTTTCATTTGCGGTAAGGGAACTGAACGCCTTCGCGGGAATTATGATTACCGCCTCGCACAATCCCAAACAGTACAACGGCTACAAGGTTTACGGCGAGGACGGCGCGCAGATGAGCCCTGAGGACACCGCCGTGGTAGTAGGGTTTATCAAGAAGATAAACGACTTCCTCGCCCCCCGCACTCCCACCGAGGAACAGAAATTCAGATATATTAAAATTATCCCCGACAGGGTAGATAAAAAATATTACGACGAGCTGGAAAAGCTGACGATATCCAGGCAGGCAATAAAAAAATACGGTAAGGACTTAAAACTTGTATATACGCCTGTGCACGGTTCGGGATATATCCCTGTAACTACAATTTTAAAGCGTATAGGGATAAACGCCACCGTCGTCGAGGAGCAGGCAAAAAAGGATACGGACTTCTCAACAGTGGAAGTGCCCAACCCCGAATTTAAAGAAACCCTTTCAATGGGCATAAAATACGCCGAAACGATAGGCGCAACCGTAGTTTTCGGTACGGACCCCGACAGCGACAGATTGGGCGTGGCGGTTAAAAACAACGAGGGCGTATTCGAAGCGCTTTCGGGAAACCAAGTCGGCATACTTCTTCTTGACTATATTCTCACCCGTCTGAAAGAAGAGGGAACTATGCCCGAGAATCCCGCCGTGGTGAAATCTTTCGTTACAACGGGCATGGCGAAAGCCATTTGCGCGAGGTTCGGCGTAACGCTTTTCGAAGTGCCCGTCGGCTTCAAGTTCATAGGCGAAAAAATCAAGCAATGGGAACAGCCCGACTGCGAACGCCCCTATTCCTTCGTGTTCGGGTTTGAGGAGAGCTGCGGATATCTGCGCGGCACGCACGCGCGCGACAAGGACGCGGTGGTCGCCTCTATGTTGTGCGCCGAAATGGTCTGCTATTACGCTTCGGTAGGGAAAACGGTTTACCAGCGTTTACAGGAGATTTACGAAACATACGGCTACGTGCTTGACAGCAATATTTCGGTGCCTTTCAAGGGTCTGCACGCCATGCGCGACATGAACGCCGTTGTTGACGGACTGAAAGTATCGCCCGCGACAAAGTTCGACATATATAACGTGACGGCGGTTCGCGACTATTCTAAAAACATAAGGACGGACGTTGTGACGGGCGAAAAGAGCGAGATAGGTTCCCCTATTACCAACTGCGTTTACTACGAACTTGAAAACGGCAGCTTTATATGCATACGCCCCTCCGGCACGGAACCGAAGCTGAAAATTTACTTTTCCGTTAAAATGCAAAAGAAAAAGGACGCCGAGGAAGCGCTTGAAAAGATGCAGGCGGCGGCAAAACAGCTTATAGGCGTTTAAATAGGATAATTAACCGAAATTTTGAAATGAAAAGCCCCGCGGCGGAAAGTCAGGCGTCGATAGGGAATCGTGCGAACGAATATCAAGATAACCCAGTCTGAAAAATCTGCGGAATTTATACCGCCGCAATAAACAAAACAAAATTTTTATCGGATACACCTTTGGGCGAGTCACAAAACAGCGAGGAAAATTTCCTCGCTGTTTTTGGATGATTTATACTTTGAAGCGGAAAGCCTCCCGTTCAATCCATGTAGGTTTGAAAGCTACTTTCGAGCTGCGTTTTGACGGCTTCTTTGAGAGCGGCGTTTACATCGAACGCACCACCGATTTTCGCCGTCTCTTTGGACCAATCTCCCGTTTCAAAGGCAAGATTGTAGGCTGAACGGAAACTTTTATAGTAGTTCAACTCTGCGCTAAAATATGGGTCGGGCTGAATGAACATACTGTTATAAGCCCTGATGATGCCCGAAATCGGAACACCGTAAGCGTTTTCGTCCAATGCCGCCCAATTATCGCAACGATACTTCCATGTTTTTTGGTATTGTGCTTTGATATCTTTTAAGGCGCGTTCTTCCGCCTCGTTCAAGGGCTTGAAGTCCCGCATATAGCCCGTGTTTTCTTCGACCTGCGCGAGGTTGCTCATGCCGGAGAGGACGACAAGTACGCCCTCGCGCGAGGCGGAAAATCTGATGGCAAAGCTCGCGGGTGAAGCCTTTTTGTCAATGTCTTTGAGAATATGCTCCGCTCCGGCCGGAACGCGGGCAAGCGTGCCGCCCTTTACGGGTTCCATGACGATAACTTGTTTGCCGTGTTTGCGTATGACCTCGTAGCACTTTTCAGATTGAATAAACGGCTCTTCCCAATCGTAATAGTTCAAAACGATTTGCACGGCATCCACCTCGGGATGTTCGGTGAGAATTTTATCGAGGTGTTCCGCATCGTCGTGGTAAGAGAAAGCAATGTGGCGTATTTTTCCCTGCTGCTTCCACTTCTTCATATAATCGAACAGGTGACAGGCTTTGACTTCCGCAGGATAGAGATAGCGGTTGAGGTTATGGAGCAGATAGTAGTCAAAGTATTCCACACCGCACTTTTCAAGCTGTTCTTTGAAAATAGCTTCCACTCTGTCCTCTGCGGGCATTTGGAAAGTGGGGAATTTTGACACAAGCAAAAAACTATCCCTCGGATGACGCTTTACAAGGGCTTCGCGGATAGCCGTCTCGGACGCGCCGCCGTGATAAACGTAGGACGTATCAAAATAGGTAAATCCCCGTTCTAGAAAGAGATCTACCATTTTCTTGAACTGTTCCATGTCGATATCAGCTCCGTTCGCACTCTTTTGCGGCAGTCGCATAAGTCCGAACCCCAATTTTTTAATTTCACTCATAGTCGTTCTCTCCTTTTTTATTGTTCGGCATTGCCGTTTAAGTATGGTTTCATCATTGCGGGCAGAAACATAGCGCAAAACGTTTTGGTGCGCTCCTCGAAACTGTACGCTCCGCCCGCCATATCCCAACAGAGCATTTCGCCGTAAATGACGTCCGTCAAGGCGTCGGCAAGCGCATCTATCGGTGTGTCCTCTTTAAGTTCGCCCCGTTCAACACCCTTTTTTATCATTCCCTTCATGGAATCGTTGTCCATACGGAGTTTTTCCTTGTCGTAGGGGTTCTCCACGAGATTGGGATCTACGGTATTACGCACCCATTCCTGGCAGAGTTTGAGTCCGTCCCGTTCGATATGTCCCGAAAAAGTTACCATATAAAATGCCAGCCGCTCCATAAACGGTCCGTCGTACCGTTGAGCCTCCTCGTAAATTTCACGAAACATATCGTGGCTTAATGCAAATACCACATCTTCCTTGCGCTTGAAATAGGTATAAAACGTACCGTTTGAAACGCCGCACGCCTTTGTAATTTCTTCGATTGAGGTATTTACAAGTCCCTTTTCGCGGATGATGACCTTTGCCGTTTCCAACAGTTTCTTCCTCGTTTCCAAAGCGGCAAGTTTCCTGTTCGTCATTTTTTCAGACATAAGTCCTCCGTTTTCCTGCGCCGCCCTTTGTAGCTGTTCTGTTTTCTTTGCGAGCGCGACGTATGCCGCAGACGGTTCGTCTATCGTGAGAACTGTCTGCTCCATTGGGCAAAGCCCAGTTCCGTCGCGGCTCTTAATATTTGGCGTAAGCGTGGCATATTCTACACATACCCCGTATTTTTTCAGCACGGCAAGACCGCTTTCCGAAATTACTTCGGCAAATACGCCTTTCACGCCCATAAGAACGTACAACATGGCAGCGGCTTTGCCCACAATTCTGTCTGCGGCGCAAGCGCCGTGAAGGTTTTCTCCCTGCTCGATTAAGTCCAAAAGAGGACGTATGCCCCGCAGTCGGCTGGTAAGGATACGGTCGTCCTTTTGCACAATGCACGTCAGATTTTCTTCTTCCAGCCGCTCGCGCAACAGGGCGAACGATGTCGCTATTTCGGTCATGGCGCGCGCCTTTTATTCCTTATCTTTTATAAGGAGCAGGCGCAGTCCCATAACAACGAAAGGTACGATAACGGCTTGCAAAACCATGCCCAAAAGTCCCGTCTGTATTTGCGACCAAACCGTTGCCGCCGAGAGAGGAGAAATACTCTGGAAAATGGCGGCTATGGCGAGGAACACGAGTCTGCCTGCGACCTGCGCAAGGAGTACTG
>CANRAI010000030.1 GCA_947628555.1 uncultured Clostridia bacterium
GCGTACGCCGCGCACAATTTCCCGCACGCTTTCGATTTCTTTTATAAGACAATCGATATAATTATCTACGTACTGCCGGGTTTTTTGGATAGGCGCGGTGATAAACGAACAATAGTCGCACTTTGTGGGGCAGAACGGCAGGCTTACATACAGCGATTTCCCGCCGCCGCGATAGGGCTTTTGCACGTCCATTATCCTTTTGACGAGGGCGATATTTTCTTCCGAAACGCACAGCGTTTTAAACAGCTTTTCGAAATCCCGCCCCGCCGCTGTTTCGGCAAAAGCCATTTTTGTGGGGCGTATTCCCGTAAGCGCGCCCCACGGCAAATTTTTACCCGTTATTTTCGAAAGCGTCTTGTAAAAAGCGAGCTTGGCAAAACGCTTTGCAAAACGCTTGTATTCGAGGTCGTCAGCAGGCTCAAATTCGTCCGTGAAGTCGTAAAATTCCGACCCGTATTCTATTACGTTCAAAAATTTGCCGCCCGAATAGGAAAAATAATGGGTGAACTCCCCTTCCTCCATATCGAAAGCGCGGAGCACGTCCATTATTTCGGGGCGAAGATATTCGCAGTTGGTATTTAACATATTTTACATTATATATGGGTTATATTTCCGCTCGTATTCAAGCGAGGTATCCTCGCCGTGTCCGGCATAGACGGTTGCGTCAAGCCGAAGGGAAAGCAATTTTTTTACGCTTTGGGTTATGGCAAAATAATCGCCAGTGGGCAAATCCGTCCTGCCTATGCTACGTCTGAAAAGGGTGTCGCCCGAAAACAGGCAATTACCCGCAAGATAACACATGCTCCCCGCAGTGTGCCCGGGGGTTGATATCGCAAGAAAATCTATGCCGCAGAGGTTGAATTGTTCGCCGTCGTTCACCGTGCGGGAAATTTCAAAACGCTGCACGGGCGCAGCGCCGAACAATGCGGCGTTTTCCGCGCTGAAAATAAAGCTCTTTTCTTCTTTGCCGCAGATAATCTGCGCGCCCTTTCTTGCAAGCACGGCGCAAGCGCCTATATGGTCGAAATGCCCGTGCGTCAAAAGCACGAATTTGCAGGAGAGATTATGCCCTTCCAGCACTTCGAGTATGCGCGCTTCCGACGGGTCTATTACGACTGCCGTAGTATTGTCGCAGGTCAGAATATAGCTGTTGCTTGCAAAATTTTCGGGTTCTACCTTTATAACTTCCATTTTTAATTGTTTGTTCTGTATGCGTCGATTATTTTTTTGTTGCGTTTCAAACGGTTTATCAAAAGGTCTATATCCGAACGCCTGTTCAGGGTAACTTTGATGTCAAATTCCGCCTGTTTATCTTTATTCACCCGCCCGACTATTCCCGTCATGGAAAGCTGCATTGCCGAAATTTCGGCTATCAATTCTGCGGCGACGCCCGTGTCGTTTTCGGCGATTATCTTTATTCCCGCAATAAATCCCGAATTTATATCCCCCGTCCATTGGGCGGGTTGAAGCCTATCCTCGCCCAGCTCGGCAAGGTTCGGACAGTCGCGGCGGTGTATTATAACGCCGCGCCCGCGGGAAACAAAACCCACTATGTCGTCCCCGGGGACGGGATTGCAGCACTGAGCGAACCTTACAAGATAACCGCCCTCGCCGTTTATAAGAACGCCGCTTGCGGGCGCGCGGGAAAGGCGGGTATCCTCCAACGATTCGACGGGCTTTGGCGTATCCTTTTTGTAATAGTCGATAAGTTTGAAAATTATCTGGTTGACGCCCACCGCGCCGTAGCCGACGGACGCCATCATTTCGTCAACCGACCTGAAAACAAGCTTATTAGACAGCTTGTTGAAAGAACTTTCCGTCAATAAATCCGCAAGGGAATAACCGCGGCGCTTTGCCTCGGCTTCGAGCATGTTTCTGCCCGTTCTGACGTTTTCCTCCTTCATTTCGCGCTTGAAAAATTGGCGAATCTTCGCCTTCGCAGAGCCGGATTTTACGAATTTCAACCAGTCCCATGAAGGTCCTTTGCCGTTGGATTGGGTCAGAATTTCCACTATGTCGCCCGTAGCGAGAGTTGAATTTAAGGGAACGATTTTTCCGTTGACCTTTGCGCCTACGCACTTATTGCCCACTTCGGAATGTATGGCGTATGCAAAGTCCACGGGCGTGGCTTCGGGCGGAAGGGATATAACCTTGCCCTTTGGCGTAAATACAAGCAGCTCCTCGTCGTACAGGTCGGTCTTTATGCTGTCAACAAATTCCTTTCCTTCATCGACGCTGCCCTCCCAGTTCATTACGTCGCGAATCCAGCTTAAACGGGCGTCGAAATTTGTTTCCGTTGTCTTTTGTTCTTTATATTTCCAGTGCGCGGCGATGCCGTATTCCGCCATTCTGTGCATTTCGAAAGTGCGTATCTGTATTTCGAAAAACTGCCCGAAGTTGGTTACGACAGTCGTATGGATGGACTGGTACATATTGCGCTTGGGTGTGGCGATGTAGTCCTTGAAACGCCCCGGAACGGGCTTCCACTTCTGGTGGATTTTGCCGAAGATTTCGTAACATTCTTCCTTTGTATCCACTATTACGCGCACAGCCGTCAAATCGTAGATTTGGTCGAGGGTCTTGCCCTGGTTTTTCATCTTGCGGTATATGGAATAGAAGTGCTTGGGGCGGCCCAAAACCTCCCCCTTTATATTGCTCTCTTCGAGAATTTCCTTGATTTCCTGCACAACGTATTCCACAAATTCCTTTCTTTCGTCCAGCTCCTGGTGGATGTTGGTGACAAGGTATTCGTACGCTTCGGGGTCGAGGTATTTAAGGCACAGGTCTTCGAGTTCGCATTTTATCTGCGAAATGCCCAGCCTGCCCGCAATCGGCGCGAACACTTCAAGCGTTTCCTTGGCAATGCGCTGCTGGCGTTCGTTGGAAAGAAAATTCAAAGAACGCATATTATGAAGTCTGTCCGCAAGTTTTATTATTATCACGCGAACGTCGTTAGCCATTGCGACGAAAATCTTGCGGAAATTTTCCGCGTCCTCTTCCTCATGCGTATGATATTTGATTATATCCAGCTTTGTCACGCCGTCAACGAGGGTGAGAATTTCCAGTCCGAATCTCGTCCTTATATCGTCCTCGGTTGCGGGAGTATCCTCTATTACGTCGTGCAGAAAAGCCGCCGCTACGGTGGGCGTATCCAGACCTAAATCTATTAAGATTTCAGCCACGGCGCAGGGGTGGGTAAAATAGGGCTCGCCCGAAGCGCGCTTTTGACCTTTGTGCATTTCCTCGGCGTATTCGTAGGCGGAAAGCAATATCTGCTGCTCCTCGCCGCTATAATTACTGTGTATTTTATCAAGTACGCTCATCGTCAGTCCTCCGAAAGCAGCCTGCAAACGGCGTTATACACGCCGGATAAATTCAAATCCGTTTTAATCCCCCTGAAAACGGTAAGCCCGCCGCCTTCGAACGTACACAGCCCGAGTTCTTCGAAAACGTACAGCGCGAAAGCCGTCTGCAAAGGGGAACAGCCCAAATCGTTGTTTTTTGCCACCTCTTCCGCGCTTGCGCCGTGCAGATTATTCACGTTTGCGCAGAGCGCAGAAAAAATTCTTAAAAGTTCCAGCCTGTCTGTTGAAATGTCCCGCAAATTTGAAAACGAGCCGCGTTTTTTATAAACCTCCGCACGTCTCCCCGAAAGCGAAGATATGCGCACCGCTCCCGCGTCGTAAAGGAAAATTATTCTGCCGTAACCGCTTAAATCGGCGTCGGGCGCGGGGGAAAGAAGTATTTCCGAAGCGCAGTTTTTAGACGACGGCAGGAATAAATCAACGTTGAATTTATCAGCGCCCTCAAAATCAGCTATATCGGCATATTCGCCCGCTATGAACAGAGTGCCGAAGTCGGGACATTCCGCCATCGCGCGTTCGACATCCTCTTTGCTTATATATTGCGTTTCGCAGCCGACGGCGGGACGGGTAAGCGTGTAGAGATTATTCAGTGCTATCTCCTCGCCCGCGTATTTTCCCGCGGAGCCGTCGTACAGCACGTCGCGCACGAAGCCTTTAACGTACTCCCTGCCGCGAAATGTGGAAACGTTGTATTCAAATACGATTTTTTTCGGGGCGGCGCTTTCCATAAGTTTGGAAAACCGACTGCCGCCGAAGTACATAAGTTCCAGCCCGCCGCACTTCATTGAAAGGTGCGCCGACTGCGCTTTTGCCGGGCGCACGGAAACCGACTGTTCTTCCAAAAGAAATACGGGGCGCTTGTTGCCCACGCCGAACGGCTCCAGCATTTCCAGCTCACGCGCAAAACGCGGCGAAAATTCGCCCTTCAATTCCCCGCTTACATATACGGTGGGGAAGAAGTCGTTTGAGGAATAATTCAACGACATGTATTCGTTTAAACGGGCTTTAAGCGCGTCGAAATTCTTCACCGAAACGTTCACGCCCGCCGCCTGCGAGTGCCCGCCGAATTCGTCTATAAACTCCTCGGCGTATTTCAGCGCTTCAAAAATGTTCACGTTTTCCACCGAGCGCGCTGAACCGCGCAGCATGTCGCCGTTGCGCACGAAAAGAATTACGGGGCGGGAATATTCGTCCGCAAGCCGCGCGGCGACAATTCCCACGAAGCCCGAATTCCATTCTTCGCTTGAAAGTATTATTATCTTCCCGCCAACGCCCTCGCGGGCGAGAATTTCCTTTGCGGATAAGTACAGTTCGTCGCAGCACCTCTGCCTTTCGATATTGTAAGACGTAAGTTTTGCGGCAAGCGCGAAAGCCGAAGCCTCATCGCTTTCGTTGAACAAATCGAGCGCAGACTTCGCGTCGCCCATTCTGCCGGCGGCGTTGATTTTGGGCGCAATCGAAAATGCAAGCGTCTGGGAAGTGACGGGGCCTTCCTTATAAAACTGCGAATAGCAGGCGCGGGGCTTGGAATTTATGAGTTTAAGCCCCTCATATACTATGTCGCGGTTTTCGCCCGTAAGCGGTACACTGTCCGCCACGGTGGCTATCGCGGCGAAGTCGAGATACTTATCGGCTTCTTCACCGAGCAATGCGCGCGCCACCTTGAAAGCGACGCCTGCGCCGCACAGATTGTCGTAAATGTATCCGTCCCCAAATTTAGGGTTTATGCAAATACAGTCGGGAATTTTATCGGGCAGCTCGTGATGGTCCGTGACAATTACCTCCGCGCCCTGTTCCTTGATATATTCCACCTCTTTTGCGCAGGATATGCCGCAGTCAACGGTAATAATAAGCTGGGGAAAATATTCGTCGAACAGCTCGTCGATGTGTTCCTCGGTAAGCCCGTAGCCGTTGCGGCGTTCGGGCACGCATACGACGGGTTTTATTCCGTAATCCCTCAGCGCGCCGCCCATTATGGTCGCGGCGCAAACTCCGTCGGCGTCGTAATCGCCATATACCACAACGCACCATTCTTCTTCGCGGGCGCGGGCAATCAAGCCGACCGCCTCCCTCATACCGCTCATTTTAAAGGGTGAAATAAAATGCGATTTCGAAGGGTGAAGAAAGTTTATTATGCTTTCCCTGTCGCGTAATCCCCTTGCATAGAGAATCTTTACCGTGTCCTCACAGAGGCTGCAATCGGCGGCAAGGCTTTTGACCGTATTCAGTTGTTCCGCCGAAAATTCAAACTCGGGTAAAATTCTTTTCATGGTAATTATAAGCGAAAAAGGCGGGTTGCCCCGCCTTTTAAAGTTTAAGGTTTACTTACTCTTATTATTTAAGGGCTTTTCTTTGCTTTTTGCAAACGCGTTACCGAAAACTGCGTACAGCGCAGGGGCGAAAAGCACGCCGCCGTAGAAACTTACGGCAAAGGCGGCAAACGCGCACAGCGCGGGCGAAAGAATTACCGTGACCGACAGCGAACTTATAGAGGAAAGAATAAATACGAGCACAGCCGCCAAAGCGAGGAATACGCAGAATACAAGGTTTGCCTTAAAGGTCTGTGCTGCGCTTAAATCGGCGATTTCAGCCAAAGAAAGCTTGACGTTGCCGCTGTCCTTGCGGTTGCGGCATATTCTTTCGAGCGTAAAGCTTACGCACACCGCCGTCGCTAGCGCCGCAAACACGGCGAACACGAGGACGGACGAGGTTACGGGAATCCTGCAAAGCGCGAGCACCGCGGCAAGCAACGCGAAACAGTGAAGCTGGGCGACCGCCGCGACGCACATTGCCGAAAGTTTGTAGCGGATAAGCGTATAGACGACGTTTACGACGAATATCACTGCGAGTGCGATTGCCGCCCTCGAAAGGGTTTTTTCGCCACCCCTTATAGCTTCTTCCGTATGAAAACTTGCGCGCGATTGGGGTATATCGTTGAATTTTGAAGTAGCTTCCGCGATTTTCGCGTTTATCGCGCCGGTTGCGGCGGAAAGCGCATTATCGTCCGCGGACGAGGAGAATTTGTAGGTTATTTCCACTCCCGAGCCTGTCTTTCCCGACATAACGGAGATACTCTTCAAGCCCGCTCCGCCGAAAGCGTCTTCGCAGATTTTTTCGACGTCCTCGGTTTTGGAAAATTCCGTATATACATAGCTGACCGTAACCGATTTATAGCTTGAATATTCGCCGCCGTAGTTGAAAAACTTGTCCGACGTAAAGTGGAACACCGTGCCGAGCGCAAGTCCTATAACTATCAGCGCCGACGAGATGATTGCGAACAGGCGCATTTTGGAAGAGAGCTTAATCATCTTCTTCCACCTCCCTTGCAAAGCCGCAGAACTTGAATTTATCGCGGGCGGGCGATGATATTACGTACCACATAAATCTTGTGAACCAATAGAAAACATAAGACGCGATTGCGCCGACAAAGAATATCAGTCCGCAAGCGGCAAGTTCGCCCACGCCCACAAGCGCCATTATTGCCGCGGCAATTATCATTATCACGTGAACGTCGAGAACGGCGAACAGCGTATTCTTGTAACCCGTCTTGACGGAAGTCGAAATGGTTTTGCCGACAGATGTTTCCCTTCTTACCGCTTCGAAAGTTATGGCGTTTGAAACGCATAAAAGCGCAAGTCCGAGAACCGCCGCAAACACGCCTGCAATAGTCACCTGTATGCCTATTATCGTCAACGCCGTTATGACGGCCAGCGCATAGCATAGAATGATTAGCGAGTTGACTATCCCCAAACGTTTGTATTTTATTATGGAAAAGATTATGGAGACAAGCGTTATCGCGCCGACCGCCGCCGCAAGCCATACGGGCGCGTATTCGCCGTATGCGGGCGTCAACGCCAAAAGACTTGTGGTAGTACTCTCTTTCGGGTCGTTATAGTTGTTCTGCAACCGCGCTCCCTTGGCAACCGAGTCGATAAGTATCGCGTAGTCCTCGGAATAGCTTTTGCTTGCCTGAAAGTAAAGGCTTTTATCGCTAAGCGCCGTGCCCATGGTGAACGTAAGCTGGACATTAGTTTCGCCTACGTAGATGTACGCCGAAGAATTGCTGTCGCCCGCCGTCAGGATGGCGTTCAGCTTATCGAAGCCCTCGTTTGTGAGGTCTATCCTCAAAGCGTCGGTGCCCGCCCTCGAAAAAGCCGAAGCGGACTTGATATAGCCGTTAAAATCTTCTTTTATGGAAATAAGGGAATTGGAGCTGTCGTAATCCGTACCGTCGCGCAAATCCAGTTTGCCCGCGAGGGTAAGATAAGTGACGGCGTGGCTCGCGTCCGTAAGCGCTTCCGAACGTGCCGAGACGTCGTAATTCTTATACGCCGAATACGAAAAGCCCGCGGGAACGGTCAATCTTATGGCGTAGCCGTCAACGACGGTCACGGAGTAACCCGTATAGCCCTTTTGGGAGAGCCTGTCCGAAATAATTTCCGCGTCGTTTCTCACGCTTTCGGCAAAAGCCTTGCCCTCGTCGTCGCCGAGTTTTTCCTTATCCACCCACAGAGAACCTTTGGAAAGGTATTTATCCAGATACTTTTCCCTCTTCTCGTTGTTGTTTTCGTCCTCGTCGCTTACAACGTAGTTATAGTCCGAATCGGAAATTACTCCTTCGGGATATATCACCGCGGTAGCGTCGCCCGTAATATCCCCGCCGAGGGGAATCATCGAAAGGAACGAGTTGTATCTTTTGACGCCGTCCGAACCGGGAACGCCGCATGAGATTGTGGCAAATAGCGCTAATACGATTAAAGCCGCAACTAAAAGCGCAGTTATTATCGCCGATTTAACTTTGCCCATCGCATATCTCCTTTTATAGTGCTTATCAATAATTCAACTACTATATTATATATAAAAATATTATAGCCGTCAATAATTTTTCGTCGGGTTAGAATATTTTTTAAGACAAAAACGGCACTTTTCAGCCCTTTTCCCTCTCTTTTTTGTGCGCAAGGGCGTGCATTCCACATTCTATGCGCTTTTTCATCATCGAGCAGGTGATTTTATAAGGCTTGTTTATGTCGCCCTCGTAGCGGTAGTTGTTCGCCGCGCATCCCCCGCTGCATATGAACTTCGCGAAGCAGTTTTCGCACCCCTGCCGCGTGAAAAGACAGCTTTCCGCAAACTTCGAACGTATCTGCGCGTTAAGTTCCCCGCCGAAAACGCTGCCCATAAGGAAATTCTTATCGCCCGCAAACTGATGGCAGGGATAAATGTCGCCGTTGGGTACGACGGAAAAATATTCGTTGCCCGCGCCGCACGCCGAAACTTTTTTTTGCAGGCAGACCCCGCCCTCCAAATCGACGTTAAAATGGAAGAAATTAAAGCCCTCCCCCCTGTCGTACTTATCAAGATAGCGGGCGAGCAGGGTTTCGTACTCCGCGTTTATAGCGGGCAGATGCTCTTCCCCTATCGCAAGGTCGGGGATGTCTGTCACGACGGGCTCCATGGATATACTGTCGAAGCCGTTTTCGGCAAGAAATATCACGTCCTTGGAAAAATCGAGATTGCGGGACGTGAACGTTCCGCGCACGTAATAGGACTTGTCCCCGCGGGACCTGACGAATTTTTTTATTTTATCTATTACGAGGTCGAAACTGCCCTTGCCGTTCACCGTTTTGCGGATTGCGTCGTGCACTTCTTTTCTGCCGTCTATGCTTAAAACCACGTTTTCCATTTCGCGGTTAAAGAAATCAATCGCGTCGTCGTCCAGAAGAAGGGCGTTCGTAGTTGTTGTAAAAAGAAATTTTTTGCCCGCCGCCGCGGAACGTTCGCGGGCGTATGCCACTACTTTTTTAATTGTGGGCAGGCACATCAAAGGCTCGCCGCCGAAAAAATCGACTTCGAGCACTTTTCTGTTTCCGCTGTTTTTTATAAGAAAGTCTATTGCCGCCTTAGCCGTCTCCTCGCTCATAAATTCGCGCGCGGAATGGTATGCGCCCTCGTCGGCGAAACAATAGCGGCAGCGAAGGTTGCAATCGTGGCAGATATGCAGGCAAAGCGCCTTGACCTCTGACGGTTTCGGCGGATAAACGCTTACTTCTTCCGCAAGGAAAAGCCCCTCTTTTTTCAGCCCTTCCAAATCTTTTTCCATTTCCGAAATTTCATTTTCGGAAAACGCGGAAATATCGCCGCAGCCTTCATATTTTGCGGCGACGTAATTTTTTGTTTTTTCATCACATTCGTGCAGACTTCCGCTGCCCGAATCGTATATGTAATTTTTGCCCATACAGGCGAATGCGTGTACCATAAACAAATTTAAGGAGCAGAGAATTTTCTGCTCCTTTAAAAATTCTGTATTTTACTTAACTTTTTCGGGGTTCTGTTCTCTTGTGATTCTTTCACAGCTTTGGTTGCCTACCGTACAGCTTGTTTTGCAAGCGGATTGGCAGGTGCTTCTGCATTCTCCGCAGCCCGTTACCTTTCTTTCAGAGGGTTTAGCCACAGTTTTTATCATTTCGGATATCTCCTTCGCAATTTTGATTTATATCATTATAAGCCGCTCGGCGGAAAAAATCAAGCGATTTTACGTCTTACTTTTGAGATTGACGGCAATTACGCCCGTAACGGCGCCCGCCGCCGCGCCGATGAGAAGCTCTACCGCCGTTTTCCAGGTAAAGGACAGCGACATCGAAATCAAACCGAAAAGCAAAAAGGTGATAAGCACTGCCGAAACTCCGTAAATGGCGCCCTTCAAAAGCCCCTTTTCGCCGCGGATGAAGATAAGCCCGCCGCAGACGATAGCAAGAATTTTGAATATTTGGTTTACAGGTCTTATTACCTGTGCAGGCAGGCTGAAAAGCTGAATTATAACGGTGAATATCAGTACGAACGCAAGCGAAAAAAGCACCGCCGCAAGCACCGCTTTTAAAATCTGAAAAATATGTACGCGCATAAAAAAACCTCCGCTATACTATATGCGGAGGTTTAAGCGTTTATTATTTATTTTCCGATACGTTATTTTCGGATACGTTTTCTTCTGATACGTTTTCTACGGGCGTTTCCGCGGTTTCGGAACTTTCCGCTTCCTGCGGGGGCTCTACGGCTTGTTCCTCGGAAGGCTCCTCGGCGGGTTTTGCATCCTTATCCTTTTTCTCTACAACGGCGTCCGTCTGCCAGATAGCTTGTCTGTCGAACTTCACATAGCTCTTGCCCGCCGTTACGCTGCCCGTTTCAAGCACGAAAGTATTTTCCTCGTCGTCAACTTCGACTACGATTCCGCAGACGCCGCCTATGGTTTTGACCTTGTTGCCCGGTTTGACGGCGTTAATCAAATCCTTTGCTTCCTGCTCTTTCTTCTTGTTCTTCTTGCTGCTATATACCCACCAGGCGACGAGAAGCACGAAAATCACTCCCACCATCACCCACATCAGTATCTGTTGAGTCATACAAATCTCCTTTTTCAATAACTATAATATTTTATTTAAACTTTTGCAAGCGTTTTTAATGCGTTGCGGACAATTACACTTAATTTTTATCTTGTTTTAACAAAATAAATTATTCTTCCCTGCCGTACTTTGCGTAAAATTCTTCCGCAAAATCGTTTAAACTGTCGGAAAAGATAGCTTGGCGTATATCCCGCATGAGTTTATGCAGGAAAGTTATGTTGTGCAGGCTTAAAAGCATGGCGCCGAGCATTTCGTCCACGTTTATCAGGTGGCGAAGATAGGACTTTGAGTAATTTTTGCAGCAATAGCAATTACATTCTTCGTCGAGAGGGGTAAAATCCTCGGTATAAGACGCGTTGCGGGCGACGACTTTACCCTTAGAAGTAAACGCCGTGCCGTTGCGGGCTATCCGGGTAGCCAGAACGCAGTCGAACATATCTATGCCGCGTTTCACGCCCTCGATAAGGCAATCCGGACTGCCCACCCCCATAAGATAGCGGGGAACGCCTTCGGGAAGCCCCGGGCGGAGAAGTTCCAAAATTTCGTACATACGGCT
>CANRAI010000031.1 GCA_947628555.1 uncultured Clostridia bacterium
TTTATGATTTCGAAGCCCGCCATAACCGCGCTTGCGGGGTTTGTGCCGTGCGCGCTGTCGGGAACGATGACTTTCGTTCTCTTGAAGTCTTTTCTCGCCGCATGGTAAGCCGCTATCAAAAGCAGACCCGTATATTCGCCGTGAGCGCCCGCGTTGGGTTGAAGCGTAACCGCGTCCATGCCCGTAATTTCGGCAAGACTGCAACTTAAAGTATCCATAACTTCAAGCGCGCCCTGAACCGTTTTTACGTCTTGCAGCGGGTGAATACGCGTAAAGCCGTCAAGCGCCGCCACCTCTTCGTTGATTTTCGGGTTATACTTCATAGTGCACGAGCCGAGGGGATAGAAACCGTTATCCACGCCGAACGCCCTGCGAGAAAGCGCTGTATAGTGCCTTGAAAAATCAACTTCGCTGACTTCGGGCAATTCGGGCTTTTCCGTCCTCAGATATTTTTTATTTATTTTCGCCGCCTTGACGTCGGGGGTTCTTATGGTTGCGCACCTTTTGCCCTTTTCGGAAATTTCAAAAATCAGATTCATTTTACCCTCCTTACGATCTCAACGGCTCTGTCTATATCCGCCTTGGAGAGAGTTTCCGTAGCGCACCAGAGTATTTCGTTTGCGGAAAGCTTCAAACCGCCCAAAATTCCCGCCTTGTCAAGCGCTTTGATAATCTTGTCTGCGGGCTTATCACATTCGGTGACAAATTCATGGAAGAAATCTCCGCGGTATTTAAGTTTAAGCCCCGCGCTTTCAAGCCCTTCGGCAAGATAATGCGCATAAGATACGCAGGCGTTTGCGACCTCCGCCATGCCTTCCGGACCCATAGCCGACATATACATGGAGGCAACCAGCGCGCAATAAGCCTGGTTGGAGCAGATATTGGAAAACGCCTTTTCGCGGCGGATATGCTGTTCGCGCGCCTGTAAAGTAAGAACGTACGCGCGGTTTCCGTCGTGGTCGGTGGTTTCACCGACGATTCTTCCCGGCATCTTGCGCATTTCCTTTGTCGTGCACGCCATAAAGCCTACATACGGACCGCCGAAAGACATCGGAAGCCCGAGGGGCTGCGCGTCGCCCACGGCTATGTCCGCGCCACATTCGGCGGGGGATTTCAAAAGCGCGAGCGCTATGGGATTGCAGCCCATAACGAATTTAGCGCCCGCCTCGTGAGCCGCCTTGCCTATTTCCTCCGCGTCCTCGATAAGCCCGAAGTAGTTGGGCTGTTCGATATAGACGCAGGCGGAAATATCGTTCAACTCCTTTTTGAGCGAAACTATATCGCTTACGCCTTTAACGGCGTCGATAACCTTTACGGTAATGCCGCGGCGGTGCGCGTATGTGTTGAGAACTTTAAGCGTATCGGGGCGGATATTATTGAAAGTGACAAATGTTTTGCGGTTTTTTTCGCAACACATAAGCATGGCTTCCGCAGCTGCGTTTGCGCCGTTATATACGGAAGCATTGCTTACGTCCATACCCGTAAGATTGCAAATCATGCTTTGATATTCGAAAATCGCCTGCAAAATACCCTGGCTCATCTCCGCCTGGTAGGGCGTGTAAGCCGTTATAAATTCGGAACGGGAAGAAAGATTTTTAACCATAGAGGGTATATAATGGTCATAGCTTCCCGCGCCGCGGAGAATTACGTCATACACCTTGTTCTTTTTGGACAAGGCAGTCATTATCTCCATAGTTTCCTGCTGACTCTTCCCCTCGGGCAGATTCAGCTTTTTAAGCTTCATATCGGCGGGAATATCCTCGAAAAGCTCTTCTATCGACTTAACGCCGATTTTATCGAGCATTTCCCTTGTCTCCCGCTCGGTGGTTGACAGATAATCCGACATATCTTAACCCTTTATGAAATCCTTGTAAGCGGCTTCGTCCATAAGGTCTGCGGGAACTTCGGTAACCTCAATCTCGCAAATCCACGCGCCCATTGCGTCTTGATTGATAAGTTCGGGCGAGCTTTCAAGCTCTTCGTTTACCTTGATTACCTTGCCGGAAACGGGAGCGTACAGGTCGGAAACCGCCTTTACGGATTCTACGTCGCAGAGCACGTCGCCCGCCTTTACTTCCGCGCCGACTTCGGGCAGATTGATGAATACGAGGTCGCCCAGCTCTTTCTGAGCGTGGTCGGAAATACCGATTTTAGCGGTCTTGCCTTCGATTGCGGCCCATTCGTGGGACTCTCTGAATAAAATTTTCATTTTCAAATTCCTCCAAAATTGATATATGTATTTTAAAATTTAAGATTTTTTATAGAAAGGAAGGTCAACGATTTGAAGTTTCAACCTTCTACCGCGGACGTCCGCTTCAAGGGGCTTATCGATAAATTCCTTCTTTATGCGGAGCATTGCTATGGGATAGCCGAGAAGGGGCGCGTGAGTGCCCGACGTTACGGTGCCGACAAGCTCATTTTCGCAGTAAACGTCGGTATGTTCCCTTGCGATTCCCCTATCGACGACCTTAGCGCCCACCCTGACGTATTCGGGGGTATGCGCTTCAAGCGCCTTCTTGCCTATGAAGTCCTCCTTGCCCATCTTAATGGCAAAGCCCAGCCCGACTTCGTTCACGGGGATATCCTCGCCCAGCTCATGCCCGTACAAAGGCATAGCCGCTTCGAGGCGGAGAGTGTCGCGCGCGCCCAGACCGCAGGGAAGAATACCCTCCTCCTTGCCTTCTTTAAGGAGCAGCTCGAAAAGTTTGGGAGCGTCCGCGTTGCCGCAGTAAAGTTCGAATCCGCTTTCGCCCGTGTAACCCGTGCGGGAAACAAGGCATTTCATTCCATTGACTTTTGCTTCCTTTGTGAAAGAATAATATTTTTTGGGGATAAATTCCTCCGCCAAAACCTTTTTCAAAACCGTTTCGGCAAGAGGACCTTGCAGGGCAAGCTGGGAAACTTTGTCTGAAATATTTTCGAACTTAACGTCCTTGGGCAAATGCGAAGAAATCCACGCCGCGTCCTTATCGGCATTGCTTGCGTTCACGACTATAAGGAAACATTCGCCGTTTACGCGGTAGATAAGTATATCGTCCACCGCGCCGCCGCGCTCGTTGGGCAGCAGGGAATATCTCACCTGTCCGTCGTACATTCCCCTGATGTCGTTGGTTACTATGCGGTTAAGCGCTTCTTCGGCGTTTTTACCGCTTACCACTACCTCGCCCATATGGGACACGTCGAAAAGTCCGACCTTTTTGCGTACCGTCATATGTTCGGTAATGACGCCCGCTTCATACTGGACGGGAAGTTCGTATCCCGCAAATTCGACTATCTTGCCGCCGTGCGCGACGTGATTGTCATAAAGTGCCGTTCTTTTTGCCATTTTGAAATGACCTCCTGTATTATAAGAAAATTATAATTTTTTATTTACCTTCTGGGCGCCATGTGGGTTGCAAGACCTTCTATGTCGCCGTAAGCTTCGTCAATGCTTTCCATAACCGTGGGATGCGGGTGGATGACCGAAGCGACCTCGTGTATGGTCAAGCCGAGCGAAATCGCCAAAGCAAGTTCGCCAACCATATCGGTGGCGCGCACGCAGAACAATTCGGCGCCCACGACATAGTCGTTTTCATCCGCCACGACCTTAACAAAGCCGCGGGCTACGCCCTCTATCTGCGACTTGCCGTTGGCTGCCATAAGGAATTTGCCCACTTTGGCGTTGGGAACTTCCGATTCCTTCTTACCGACGAAAGCGATTTCGGGCTGGGTATAAATGCAGGAGGGAACTATGCTGATGTCCATGGAATGGGGTCTGTTCAGCATACTTTCCACTGCGGTTATGGCGGTTGCGGAAGCGTAATGCGCCAGCTGTATCCGCCCTATTGCGTCGCCGCAGGCGTAAATTTTGGCTACGCCCGTGTACATATTTTCATCTACTTCTATGCGCTTGCCCGCAGGTATTCCCACGTTTTCAAGCCCCAGCCCCGTAATATTCGCCATTCTGCCGATAGAAGTTATTACGTTGTCGAACTTCTGTTCGAAATCGCCCTTTTCGGTCGTATATTTTACTGTATGGTCGGGGAGAATTTCCTTTACCTTCGCGCCCGTGATTATCTTAATCCCTTTCTTCTTCAAAATTGCGGCAAGCTGGGTGCTGGTCTCCTTATTGGTCATGGGGATTATGCGGTCCATGGGCTCGATAAGCGTAACGCTTCTGCCGACGTTAGTAAGATAGTCGGTAAATTCCACGCCTATTACTCCCGCGCCTATTACCGCTATATTCTGGCCCTCCACGCGTTCCGCCAGAACGTTATCCGAATTGAGAGCGTATTGCATACCCTCTATGGGACGCCTTGCGGGGTCCGAACCTATGGGCAAAGAGCCCGTGGCAATGAGAATATACTCCGCTTCGAGTTCTTCTTCGCCCGCTTTAACGGTATGCTCGCCCGTGATTACGCCGTGCGTTTCGTAAAGGTCGATTTTATTCGACTTTACAAGCGTCCTTACGCCGTTGCGCAGATTCTGTACTATGGCGTCTTTGCGGCGGTAAATCGCCTCTTCGTCGAGGGTGACGTTTTCGGCTTTAACGCCCAATTCCTCCCAGCCCTCGCGCGAGGCGTACAGCTCTCCGCTGTGCAAAAGCGCTTTCGTGGGGATACAGCCTCTGTTAAGGCAAGTGCCGCCCAAATCGCGCTCCTCAACCAAAGCCGTTTTCATCCCAAGTTTAGCCGCCCTTATAGCGCCGGTATATCCGCCCGGGCCGCCGCCGATTACAACCAAATCGTATTTCATCGTTTTAAAGCTCCCATTGTTTCGATAATATCTTTTATTCGGGGGTCGATAGTCTTTGTGACGTCCGCTCCCGTCAATAACCTTTCCTTTAATTCCACCGCCTCTGTGTCGAGCGCGTCCGAATAAATTTTAGCCCGTTCTATGACGTCGCCGTTGAAATCCAGCCGCACGTCCGCAACTCCCCATTCGTACCTGTATTCGAATTCCACGCCGTATCTGACGTCGTCTCCGCGCACGTAAACGGGGTCTGCAAATTCCGCAGTAAGCCTTTGTATTTCAGCCTCGGGCAAATCCCCCTCTTTAAGATATTCGCGCGAAGCGTGGGGATATCTGCTTTCAAGCGCGGAAATAAGCGCGTCCGCAACTTGTTCCGATGTTATGTCCGCCCTGTAATCGCGCAGATTGCCCACGCGGCTTTTTACGCTTTTCACGCCCTTTGCGTTCAGCTTCACGCGGCTGACGTTTAAATATTTTTCGATTGCGGAATAATCCGAGTTTATCAAAACCGTGCCGTGGTGCAGGCAGGCGGTTTCGCTTTTATAGAACGCATTGCCCGAAAATTTTTTACCGCCGATTACCACGTCGTTTCTGCCGTTTAAACGCGCTTCGAACCCCAATGCGCGCATAGCGCCCGTAATAACGGAAAACTGGTTTGCTATGTCGAAATCCGTGCGGTCGGATATAAAAGTAAAATTGAGATTGCCCTTGTCGTGATAGACCGCGCCGCCGCCCGTAAACCTGCGGGCTACGTATCCTCCGTCCGCCGTAAGCGCGGAAAGCCTACATTCGGTGTAGGCGTTCTGGTTTTTACCTATGAAAACCGTCTTGTCGTTCGCCCAAAGATAGAGGGTCATCTCCCCCTTTTTGCAGCCGCCGAGAAGGTACTTTTCAATAGCCTGGTTACGGTAGGGATACAGCCCTTGCGCACGGATTATTTTAAGTTTGTTTATCATATCTTTTTATGCTTGCGTTTAAAGCCCGCCGTTTCCTTATACGGCTAAGATATTATATCACGAAAGCGGAAAAAATGTAAAGAATTTTATCAAAGATTGCATTGAAAATCTTTCGCGCCTGCGCGCGCCGGGAAAACCGTAACAAAAGCGCGTAAATACTCCTTTTACGGAAACGTTGGTAAATCAGAAGCGGCATTTCAAACGCGCGCCTTATTCGCCCGCTAACCGCCGTTCGGCGGTGGCGCGAAAATAAAGTAAAAACAAAGAAGCCGCCCGCGGGAAAAATCCCGCGGGCGGCAATACTCAAAGGAGAAAAATTAAGAAAACCATGCTTTGTAAAAATCGCTTCATTCCGTAGCGAGCCCGTTTAATAGGTTGTCGTCGGCAAGAATAGCCCCGCCCCCGATAACCACCGCGAGCTGCGGTTCTTCGGGCACAATCACCGGGATATTCAGCTTTTCCTCTATGTATTCGGGCAAGCCGTCCAGCTTGATAAGTCCGCCCGTAAGATAAATTCCGCCCCGCATTACCGCAGAGGAAACGTCGGGCGGCAGTTTTGCCAGGGCAAGCTGCACATATTCCAGAATCTTATCCACGTACGCCGTTATTATGGGGTAAATCCTCTCCGAATTTACGCTAAGGGAAGCGGGCGCGCCCGTAGTGGCGTTTCTGCCGTCGATGACGGACATCTTATTGTCGTCGTGCAAAAGGCTGCCCACGGTATTTTTCAGGCGTTCGGCGGTAAGCGCGCCTATCTTGAAGTCGGAATTCAGTGAAAGTTCTTCGATTAGGTGCTTATCTATGTTCCCGCCCCCGAGGTTGACGTTCAGACCCGAAATAATTCCGTCGCGCGAAAACGCAGCGATATTCGTAATTGAATAACCTATATCGAGGGAGAATTTGGGAGTGCTTTCGCTTATCGAAGCGTTGTGCCCGAGCACCGCGGCAAAAGGCACGATGGTGAAATAAACCGTTTCAAAGCCACATTCCTGCGCTATCTGCCTGTATTTGTCCTTGACGTTTTCCGTCACGCCGCAGGGCACGATAAAGATAAGTTCCGCACGTTTAGCAACGCGGGGAGTGACTTCCACCTTTTCGAGGAAGTAGGAAAGCAGATAACTTGCAAGGTTGGGGTGGATTATATCGCCTTCGAAAACGGGGTTGACGATAATAGTGTTCTGCGCCGCCCTGCCCGAAAGGGCGCGCGCCTTATCGCCGCACG
Source organism: uncultured Clostridia bacterium (assembly GCA_947628555.1). Taxonomy (GTDB): domain Bacteria; phylum Bacillota; class Clostridia; order Christensenellales; family Borkfalkiaceae; genus Coproplasma. Next base: position 6,910 of record CANRAI010000031.1, read on the forward strand.
CCTTGACCGCGTACTTCTTCTTACCTGCGGAATACATTTCCTCGACCGCCATACATGTGGCTTCGGTCAAAACAACGCCGCAGCCCGGCATATATATTTTGGTTACGCCCGAGCCCAAATCGACGGCAATTCTCTTCATAAGTCGTTTACCTTTTCAATAAGTTTTTTGGTGAGCTGCACGGGCAGTCCAACAACGTTTGTGTAGTTTCCGAAATATTCCTTTACAAGCCCGCCGTCCTGGATGCCGTAGCTGCCCGCCTTGTCCAGCGGCGAACCGCCGTCAACGTAGATTTTAATGAAATCGTCTGAAAGGCTGTTGAATCTGACTTCCGTCCTCTCGTAATCGGCAAGTTTTTTGTATTTGTTGCGCACGCAAACGGCGGTGATAACGTAGTGCGTTTTCCCCGAAAGGCGTTTAAGCGTAGCGGCGGCGTCCTCCCTGTCCTTCGGCTTGCCGAGAATTTCAGAGCCGAAAACCACTACCGTATCGCAGCCTATTACGGTTGCGTCGGGATTTTTAACGAACACCTCATCGCACTTGTTTTCTGCGAGGGCGCAGACCATCTGCTCGGGGAAGAGGGATAAATTTACCTTTTCTTCGCCCTCTGCGGGGATTACCTCGAAAGAAGGCAGTATCTGCGCCAGTAGCTCCCTGCGCCTCGGCGAAGCGCTTGCAAGAATATATCTCATGGCAGTCTATGCAAATGCCGTCCGTTGCGGGACGGCAGAATAATTTACAGAATTTCGAGATTTTTGTGGAAAGACTTTCTGAATTCGGTGGCGGCGGCCATCGCGTTTTTGATTTCAAGCGTCGCGTCGCCCTCTATCTCCGTCTTCATAATCACGGAATCGCCCAAAATGTCGCAGTTGACGCTTTTTATCGAACCAGAATTCGCCCTGTCCAGACTTTCGGCTATGCGGAGCATTACGCCGAGCTTTTTGACGATTTCAAGGTCGTCGTCGCCGACAAGATCCTTGTACCTCGCCCAGTCGTAAGGGTTGATGTCCTCTTTTTTATGGCAGCATGCCACAAACGCCGCAAGCACGATGTCTCGGTGGCTTACGCCGTAAAGCGTCGAGTTCAAAATCATATACCAGCTATGCCGCTGGTGGTTGTAGTATTTTATGCGCATACCGCAGTCGTGCAGCATGGCGGCGACTTTCAATATTTTAAGATACTGGCGGGGGAATTTGTGAAGCACGCGCAGCTGCTTGAAAAGCTGTATGCTCAAATTCACGACGTGCTCCACGTGCTTCTCATCGCAGTCGTAGTATTTTACGAGCGTGGTAAGCGAATAATTGAGGACGTCCATAATCGGCTTTTCAAGCGTCATGGGCAGCGCCTGGTTGAACATTATGCCCTCGCGCAGCCCCGCGCCGGAAAGCGTGAAGCCGTCAACTTTCATAAAGTCCACAAAAGACTTTATGACCGCAAGCGCGGCGGGCAGAATGTCCGCACGTTCCGCGGAAAGCCCCTTTATCTTCTTCTTTTTGTCGAGATCGAGGACTTTAAGCATATCGTAAATGGGCATAAAGTCCTCAACGGTCATATGGTAGTTGTGCACGGTGTCCAGAGGGTACTTTTTAACCATTTTCGCTATTTTGAAAAGATTTCTGAACGACCCGCCCACGCCTATCATCGGCACGTCGGGGTCAACGTTTTTCAGCCACTCCACCTGCTTCAACTGGTCGGCGAAGAATTCCTCTATCTTTTGCGCCTGCTCCTCGGGTCTCAGCCCGTCGCCCGAGAACAGCCCCGTAAGCGTCACCGCGCCGAAAGGCAAGGTGGCGAAATTGAGCATATTCCTGCGGTTGTAATAGACGATTTTCGTAGAACCGCCGCCTATTTCGAGGATTATGCCCTTGGGCGCGTCCATTGTATTGATTACGCCGCGATATACGAGTACGGCTTCCTCTTCTGCGGAAAGCACGCGTATTTTGATGCCGCAGTTAGCCTGTATTTCGTCGAGAAAGCTGCGCTGGTTTTTCGCGCGCCGCACGGCTTCCGTAGCCACCGCGATTATGCGGGTTACGCCGCTTGCGTCGCACAGCCTGCGGAACATTTTAAGCGTTTTGATTGTTTCGGCTACGCGGGCGGGCTTCAAAAAACCGTCCCGTTCCATATCCTGTCCGAGCCTTACGCTTTCTTTAAGCTCGTCAACGACCATAAAATAGCCGTCCGCGAAGAGGCTGACGATAACAAGTCTTGCGGAATTCGAGCCTAAATCGATAATGCCAATTTTTTCCAAAATTTTCTCCCCACGGATAGCGGATTAACCGCCAGGTGATTTAAACTGATGTTAAACGAAATTTCGAGTGTTATGATTATAACACAACAATTGCAATTTGTATAGATTTTTTAAAAATTTTTGTGCACTTTACATAAAAAAATTTTTAAATTTTCACATAAAATTGCCTTGAAACGTCTCTGATTTTATCTATCCGACCGTTTTTCACGACGGGTTAATATATTTGACCGCTTTTTTCAGCACGGGGCAGACGAAATCGGGCGCTATCTGTTTTAGCGGGATAAGTACGAAATCCCGCTTATGATATTCGGGGTGGGGCACGATAAGCCCGTCCGTGCAGATTATCTTTTTGCCGAAAAAGATTATATCTATGTCGAGGGTTCTGTCCCCCCAGCGTTTTTCGCGCGTTCTGCCGAAAGCGTCCTCGATTTTATGGATTTCGCAGAGCAGCTCTTCGGCAGTAAGATAAGTTTCGATTCCGACCGCGCAGTTTAAAAATTTGTTTTCCGCAACGCCGCCGTACGGCTCCGTTTCGATATAGTCCGAAACCTTTTTTACAAAGATACGGGGGTGCGAATTCAGCTTCTCCACCGCCATTTCGAGGTAGTTTTTCCTGTCGCCCATGCTCGAACCCAGCGAAAGATACGCCTCAGTTCTCTCCACCTCCACCGAAGCGCCGACGGATTTAAAGCTTACTTTCATTGGCGCTTGCGGCTTGTAAACGGTAAGCAGGATTTTTCTTACGGGAAGGCTATCCATAACCGAATAAGCGCATACGTATGCGAGTTTTTCAATCAAATTGAAGGATTCGGAGGTTGCGGCGGCGACGATTTTTTTGCAGGCGGCGGAATAGTTTACCGTGTCGTTCAAATCGTCGCTTTCCGCTGCCGCGGAAAAATCAAAGTAAAGGTCCGCGTCGAAAATAAAGGGCTGGGGTTGGACTTTTTCGAAGTCCTTTACGCCGTGGCAGGCGGAAACTTCAAGACCGCGTATTAAAATTTTATTCATTTTTAAGCCTCGGGGGATTGCTTTCGTAATATTTCCGGATTGCAAGCGCGTTTTCCTTGACGTCGTGCACGCGCACGAACAAAACGCCCTTCTCGCAGGCGAGACGGGTCGAGGCGAGCGTTGAGGGAAGCCTGTCCTCTACCCTGCCGCCGAACATGGACTTTCTCGAACAGCCCAAAAGGGTGGGATATCCGAGGGCGTTAAGCCTTTCGTAGCCGTTTAACAGTTCAAAATTCTGCGCCCTGTCCTTTGCGAAACCTATTCCGCCGTCTATGCAGATTTTATCGCCCTCTATGCCCGCGGCGAGCGCCTTTGCGACTGAATTTTTCAAAAAACTCAATACGGGCTGCCATATATCGCCCTTGACGGGGACTTCCGCGTTATGCATTACGCACGCCGAAGCGCCGTATTCCGCTATGGCCTGCGCCATGTTTTCACGGGTCAAACCCCATATGTCGTTTATCATATCCGCGCCGAGCGCAAGCGCCGCCCGCGCGCTTTTTTCGGAATACGTATCGACAGAAAGGGGGATATCGAACCTCGCCTTTATCATTTCGACAGGTTTTTCAAAGCGGGAAATTTCCTCGTCCGCGTCCACTTCCGAATATCCCGGGCGGGTGGATTGCGCGCCCACGTCTATAATCGAAGCGCCGTCCTTTACCGCCTTTTCCACGGCGTATAAAACGTCGTCGCAGGTTTTTCGGCTGGGAGCATAGAAACTGTCGGGCGTAAGGTTGATTATCGCCATTACATAGGTATAATTTATAAACTCGGAACCGCCTATTTTCATCCGATCAGCCTGAAAACCTCATCCTTTTTCTCTTTGGGGAAATCGCCCGCCACTGAATAAGTCACAGTTTTGCTCCCGGGTTTTTTTATGCCGCGGCAGGTCATGCAGGTATGCTCGGCTTCGCACACCACCATAACTCCCTTGGGCATTAAACAGCGCATAATTTCGTCGGCTATCTGCTGCGTAAGCCTCTCCTGTATCTGCAATCTCTTCGCAAACACTTCCACAGTGCGCGCAAGCTTCGATATGCCTACTACCTTTTCGTCGGGAATGTAGGCTATCGCGATTTTACCGAAAAAGGGCATAAGGTGATGTT
>CANRAI010000032.1 GCA_947628555.1 uncultured Clostridia bacterium
GCAATACCAAACGGTGTTACCGCTATTAAAGAAGGTGCATTCTATGGTTACACAAGCCTTAAAGAAATAACCATACCTAACAGTGTTACTTCAATAGGCCGTTGTGCGTTCTATGGTTGCACAAGCCTTACTGAAATAAACATTCCAGATAGCGTTGCTTCTATCGGAGAGGTCGCGTTCTTTTATTGCACTAACCTTAAAGAAATAACCATACCCAACAGCGTTACTTCTATCGGCGAGGAGGCATTCGCTTGTTGCGAAAACCTTACAGAAATAAACATTCCCAAAAGCGTTACTTCTATCGGAGATAGTGCGTTCAGTGATTGCACAAGCCTTGAAAGAGTAATTTTTGAAAATACTGCGGGTTGGAAAGTTTCTCGAAATTCCGATATGTCAAATTTCGAAGATATAAACGTTAGCGACCCCGAGCGAAATGCAGAAAATTTAAAAGATACATATTCCTGGTATTATTGGAAACGTGGCGAATGAAATTGCCGTAATTGCCCGCATTGAAAAATGGCGGCGCGGACGTTTGTCCGCGCCGCCTTATGCTTTTGCGGAAACCTACGCGGAAACACCGCTGCATGATTTGTGCAAAAGCCGCTCGTGCGTGTTCAGCCCCTTTAAGTTGTCAAGCTCAATCAAAAGCTCCTCCCTGTCATATAAGCGGATCTCCTCCGTCTTTTCCGTAATAAAAACTTCGCAGTGGCGGCCGCGAATTAAATTTTTTTGTCTTTGAACATACGCCGTAAAATTCATTTTTAAACCTCCGAACCGAATTATTGACTGTTTGCCTTTATTCTATTTATTAATATTGACAAATACTGTCAGGTATGGTAAAATTTTTATAAATATTTTTTACGGTTTATTTTACGGAGGAAAGCACTGTGAAATTCCAGATTATGCTGAAAATTTTAACGCTTTTACTGTCGAAGCGGAAAATTACCGCGCGGGAAATTGCCGAAAGATACGAAATTTCGGTGCGAAGCGTGTATAGGTATTTGGACGAACTGACTATTTGCGGCGTTCCGCTGAACGTGGCGCGCGGGCGCTACGGTGGGATTACGGTTGCCGACACATACAAGCTCCCGGCAGGATATTTCACGCGGGAGGAATATTCCGCCGCCATTAACGCACTGAACGCCATGGCAAGCCAGATAGGCGACGAAAACATTATTTCCGCCCGCGAAAAGCTGGAAAGCAGGCAAAAATGCGAGCGGACGGGCACTTCCGTAAGCGGAAATATCATAGTTGACGGCGGGACCTGGGGAGATACTAAAAGATTTTCCGACAAGATGCAGGTGGTGGAACAAGCCGTGAACGAAGGCAAAAGCCTTATTATAGATTATATTTCGCGCGAGGGCGAACATTCGAGGCGGATAATAGACCCATATGTTTTGATTTTTAAACAAAACGTATGGTACGTGTATGCGTTTTGTCACACAAAACAGAGTTTCAGGACCTTTAAAATAGGCAGAATACGCGGCGCGGCTTTTACGGGCGGAACTTTTGAAAAGCGGACGATAAGCCGCGACGAAATTCCCCTCGACTTTTACTATCCGACCGACAAACTTATTTCGGTAACTCTCGAAATAGAAAAAGCTTCGCTTGCGGACGCCGAAGAATGGCTGGGTATAGAAAATATCGAGCCGCGCGGAAAAAGTTTTATTGCCGACGTGACTTTGCCGAACGACAGCGGGCTTACGGGGAAAATTTTAAGCTACGGGGGCGCGGTCAAAGTGCTTGCGCCGCAAAGTCTTAAAGAAAAAGTTATCGCGGCGGCGGAAAAAATAAAGGACATATACGCATAAACGCGTATATGTCCTTTTAAAATCTGCCTATGGACGGGCTACCATTCAAGCGGCTGTCCGCCGAGAATATGAACGTGAAGGTGGCGGACCGTCTGACCTGCGTCCTCGCCCTGGTTTATCACAAGGCGGTAGCCGTTTTCACAGCCGTTTTCGCGCGCGACGGCGGGTATCTTCGCAAAAATGTGCGCAAGATATTTACCGCCCTCTTCCCCTGCTTCCGAAAGCAACGCGAAGTGGGTTTTGGGAACGGCGAGAAGGTGAACTTTCGCCTTGGGCTCTATGTCCTTGAAAACAAGCGTCATATCGTCCTCATAGACCTTTGCGGAGGGAATTTCTCCCTTTATTATTTTGCAGAAAAGGCAATCGTTATTCAGCATATTTATTTCTCCTTATCTTTGATTTTAATATTATATAGCTTAAACCGCAGCCGATGAAAGCCGCGCCGAAAACCGACGTGAAAACAATGGACTCCGTGCGTCTGACGGAGACGGCTTCCCCCATCATAACGCGGTAGCCGCCCGTCTTGCCCGTATAAAGGGCGACGCATTTTTCGTTTACGATAAAATAATTTAATTTTTTGAAAGCGGCGCCTTCCTCGGGCTCGGCTTCCGAATTAGGCACGTAAATCGTTTGGCAGCCGTATATACCGTCCTCATATTCAAGAGATATACTTTGCAACTCCCACCTGCGGGCGTATCTGGGCGCGGCGCTGTCGGGGGCGTAAATAATTTCGAACTCGTCGTTTTTAATATCGTCTTTCAGAATATAAATTTGCTCTCCGTTAACCTTTACGAAAAGATTGTTTTTATCGTCCTTGAATACGGTATATCGGGAATAGGCGTATCTGAAACGGTAGTAATAATCCCCGTAAATCTCCCTTTGGGTGACCGCAGAAACTTCGCCGTCGGGCGGCGACCATGTGAACTGATAGTTATAATAATTGCTGAAAAGGTCCGTCCTATCCTTGTGGTCGCCCTTGTATTTTCTTTCGAAATCGGGCGAAAAATCCATACCGTTCTCGGCTAAGGCTTTCGCCTCTTCGAACGTTTGGCAATCCACGTAGATATAATTTTCATAACCGCCGTAAACGCAAGTAGGTCCGAAAAGCATAGACGAAAAAGCGAAAACCGCGCAGGCGGCAAGTACATTTAAGGCAAATTTTTTCTTCTCCGCACGCGAAAGGACGGGTACGGAAGAGATATACAGGACTAAATTCCCTTCAATATTCCCTTCGGATTTTTCGGCTTTTGAGGGCGCGAACATGCACAACTGCCCATACGGCAAAAATTCACGCCTGCTTACGGCGACGATGTAAATCAAAAACGCGATAGACATAATTCCCGTCGCGGCGCTTATCGGATAGCCTTTCCACCCTCCGAAAGCGGGAATAAGCGGGAAATTCACGAAAAAGTGCATCGTGAAATCGAACGCAAGGACAAGGTAAGTTTTAAGCTTTCTCCACGGTTTTTTATCCGAAAGCGCCCAGCCGAAAGCCGCCGCCCACGCAGCGTGCGAAAAGGGCGTGCCAAGCGCACGGAAGAGCGCGTTCAGCGTCGCGGGCGACAACCCGTAATAGCTGGTAACGAAGCCCTGCGTGTACATATACCACATGTTTTCAAACGCCGAAAAACCGCCCCCGACTGCCGCGCCTATCAATAAATACGCATATGTATCGCGTTTTTTCAAAAATCTAACGATAATAAGCGTTGTAAGGACCTTGCCCGTTTCCTCCACGAAAGCCGTCCACGCCTGCGCAGCGTACGCGGCTTTCACGCTAAAAATTCCGTATAAAACATATGCGAAAGAGGAAGAAAGCAATCCCCCCGCAAACAGCGCCGCGACAGGCGCAAACAGTGAAATCGTGCGCTGCGGATACAGCTCGTACAATAGCACGATAAACGTTAAATCGGCAAATATCCCGCCGGCGAAAGCGACGGCTATGAAATTGATGTCGGATAAACTGTACCCCAGACAAATCAAAGAAAACAACAAAAAGCAAACCAGAAATACACGCGAATAAAACCACGGGTAGGGGGTTTTCCCCTTTCCGCCGTTCCCGCGCGACAAAACTTCCGCATAATCCTCCTTAGAACGGGGGCGGAACGTTTCGTAGAAATACCTTTTGATACCTTCCTTAATTTTTATCTTCATACACAACTTCCGCAAGCGCGCCGTCGGCGTACGAGCCGACAAGTTTCACGCTGTAAATTTTACCCGAAGTCAGCTCGCCCGTCACGTAAACGCGAATGTAGTTCCCCGCATAGCCGCAGGTGTAACCGCCGCAGGATTCTTCGGCTATAAAGGTTAGCGTTCTGCCGAAAAAACGCGATACGTATTTGATTTCTGCCGCTTTTGCGGCTTTTGTAAGGCGGGATACCCTCTCCTCTTTCACACTTTGCGGCAGCTCCTTCATTTTAAACGCAACCGTGCCCTCCCTCGGCGAAAAGGAAAAGCAATGCACCCTTGAAAAGCCCGCTTCCCCTATAATGGAAAGACTGTCGGAAAAATCCTTTTCCGTTTCCGTGGGAAATCCCGATATGATGTCCGTTGTAATTGCCGCGTCGGGAAAAAAACGGTATATAAGCGCGCATTTTTCAAGATATTCTTCGCGAGTGTAATGCCTGCTCATCGCTTTCAGCACCGCCGTGCTTCCGCTTTGCAGCGAAAGGTGGAATTGCGGCGCGAAATCTTTAAGCGCCTTTAAGGCGTTTAAAAATTCCTCGGTGATTACAGAACATTCCAAAGACCCGATACGTATGCGATTTTTTACGTTTTTCAGCGAATTTATAAGTTCGGGCAATCTACGCCCGCCGTCGTTATAGGAGGAAATATTTATGCCGTTCAGCACAATTTCGGGGCTGTTGCACACCCCTATTTCAGCGCAAATATCTTCGATAGTGCGCGATTTTTCCCTGCCGCGGAGATAGGGTATCACGCAGTAAGAGCAGAAGTTGTTGCAGCCGTCCTGAATTTTTATAAAAGCGCGGGTTTTGGTCTGTTTGGGATAACACGGCATACCACATTCGCCGCCGAAGTCCGCGCAGACGGCTTCGCAAACGGCGTTTTTATCGCCCGAAACGCATACGAACGCCGCGCCCTTTTCCTTGAACGGCTCAGCGTTTTTGACAGAGGCGCAGCCGCACACATAAATTTTCGCGTCGGGATTGAACTTGCGGGCGCGCGCCATAAGCTGGCGGCTCTTTTTTTCGGCTTCCCGAGTGACGGCGCAGGTATTCAGAACGTAAATATCGGCATAGCCCAGCTTGTCCGAAACTTCCCAGCCGTTCTTTTCCAATCCCGCCATTATCGAAGCCGATTCCGTCTCGTTTACTTTACAGCCGAGGGTAAAGACCACCGCTTTCATTCAAGTTCCCCCAGCGCATAAGCGGTAAGCGTGCACAAAGCCACAGCAGCGGTTTCTGCGCGAAGTATGCGCTTGCCGAGCGAAATCCCCTTGAACCCCAGCGATTTTGCATACATATATTCTTTTTCGGAAAATCCGCCCTCGCTGCCGACTACCAAAACGGTAGCGCCGCAAAGTTTCGAAAGCCAAATTTCAGACTTTCCGGCAAATTCGCAGGCGAACAGTTTGTTTTCAAAGCCTTCCGCCGACTTCAACGCGGCGGCGAAATCGGGAAAATATTCTATTTTCGGCGCGCAGGCGCGCAGGCATTGCTTTGTAGCCTCCCGCGCAACTTTTTTCAGGCGTTCAAGCTTGTTTTTGTTCATATATGCCGAACTGTATTCTGAGGAGAAAAAGGCTATTCCGCCCGCCCCCAGCTCGGTAGCTTTCTGCACGATAAGTTCGTTTTTATCGGCGTTTTTCAGAAATCCGCACATAAGATAAATCGCCGTTTGGGGCTCTTTATCGCAGAGCGAATCCCCCGTTACGTGTGCGATTAAACGGCTTTTTTCAACCTTTTGCACCACGGCGGAATACTCTTTGCCCGCGCCGTCCAAAAGGACTATTTCATCGCCTGCGGCAACCCTTAAAACGGTTTTGGCGTGGATAAATTCTTCACCGTCCAGAACGACTTCGCGCTCCTCTGGATAATTTAATTTTTCGGCAAAAAAGCGGCGGGGCGTACTCATGCTTTGAATGACAGGGCTATCCACTCGCCCTCTTTTATTTTTTTATCGAGAATAAGATTTTGGGCCGTGAACGCTTCCAAAACCATTTGCAGGCGGCTTTCAATAATTCCGCTTAGAATAAGCGCGCCACCCTTTTTAAGATTTTTGGGAATGGACGGCGCAAGTCCGCAAAGAATTTCCGCCGTTATGTTTGCAAGCATTATGTCGCCCTTTATATTGCTGTCGTCCAAAAGATTTGAGTGGGTGACTATTATCCTGTTTTCGACGCCGTTTATTTGCGCGTTGTGCTTTGCGCTCTCCACGGCGACGTAATCTATATCGGTGAGATACGCAAGTTTTGCGCCGAGTTTTACGGCGGATATGCCCAAAATACCGCTGCCGCAGCCCACGTCTATGCACACGCTGTCGGGCGTGAGATATTCCTGCAACAGCTTGACACACATTGCCGTAGTTTCGTGCTCGCCCGTGCCGAACGCCATATTGCTGTCAAGCAGAACTTTCTTTTCGCCCTCTTTTTCGGCGTAATCTATCCATTCGGGACAGACCACGATATTTCCGAGGTGTATCGGGCGGAAATGCTTTTTCCAAATTTCAATCCAGTCGTCGCCCTCCACCTCGCGGCGGGAGGTTTCAAGCGTGCCGAGGTTCAAAACGCCCTCGCTGTTGCGCGACAATTCCTCCAAATCCTCCCTGATTTTGGGAAGAACCGTTCCCGTCTCTTCCGCGGGCACGAACGCCTTGACAAGAACGTCCCCGCGCTCGTTTAAAATATCCTCGTCTATGTAATCCCAATACATAGCCTTGTTCTGTTGCAGGGCAATCACGTCCTTTACATCCGAAATGGCTACGCCGTAATTTGTATAACTCCACATTATGTCGGCTATAAGTTCGCTGCCCTCGGTTGTGGTGTGAATAGTGTATTCGCAGAATTTCATAAATTTATTTTAACATTAAGCGCGGCTTTTTGCAAGCGGTTTGATAATAGGAATGCGGCGGCGGGCAATTTTGCCCGCCGCCGCACTATGTTATGGTTTTTATTTGACTATCCGCTATGTAAGGAAAGCAAGCGACGACCGCAGCGAGTGTACACAGAAGTACACGAACAAGGCGGCGCGGAGCTTGACATAGCAGAACGACGCTTATCCACGGTTTGCGGCAGAAAGGTATTCCACGGCGGAATGGACGGCGACGTTGCCCTCGCCGACCGCCTTCACGTATTGATAGGGGCGTCCGGTGCAATCGCCCGCGGCAAAAATGCCCGCAATATTCGTTTCGCAGGCACGGTTCACCGCTATATGCCCGCCCTCCGTCTTTAATCCGTGAACGAGCGTGGAAGGCGGAATAGCCCCCTTCAAAATAAATACGCCGTCAACGTCAATGGACTCGCCGTCCTTAAAGAAAACCTGCCTGACCCGCATATCCCCCGCGTATTTTACGGGCGCTTTCAAAATTATTTTCGCGTTCTGCGCGCTTATATCGAAATCCTTGTACATAGGCACAACCGTGCAAGTGTGAGCAAGTTGGCAAAGATATTCTATCTCGCGCTCGAAACTCTTATCCGTACAGACGACGGCTATGTTTTTATCCTTGTACAACATTCCGTCGCAGGTGGCGCAGTAGCTTATCCCGCGCCCTAAAAATTCTTCCTCGCCCTCGACAGGCTTCGTCGCCTGCACTCCGAGGCAAAGAATTACCGTTTTCGCTTCATACTCCTTGTTGCCCGCCAAAATCGAGAACTTTCCGCCCGCGTCGTAAACGCCCGTAACCACCTCTTTCGAAAGCTCTATGCCCATAGATTCGGTGTGGTGTTTTAAAGTCCAGGCAAGCTGTTCGCCCGTTATGTCGGGCAGCCCCGGATAATTTTGTATAAGCTCCGCCCGTCCGACTTTTCTGCTTGTTGCCTCGCCCGAAAGCCAGATAAACGACTTATTCAGAATTTTTGCGTTGATTGCGGCGGAAACTCCCGCGGGTCCGCCGCCTATTATTGCCATATCGTACATACTAAAATTATACCCCGTATTCCGACTTTTTAAAAGGTCGGGATACGGGCCTGTTCATTCCATTTCGGTAAGCTTTTCAGCCAGAATCCTTTGGCAACTGCCGCCCGCGCTTTCATTCACGTACCGCTCTACCGAAGCCTTTGCGGTTTCGGACGGAATTATTGTTCCGACGCCCGCTACGCAGCCACCGGGGCAGCCCATTCCTTTAATCATAATCGTCCATCTTACCGTTTTGCGCTTCATGAATCATTCCCTACATAAAAATTATAGCACGCGAATATGATATTTTCAATATGTGCGAAAAAAAATTTTTTCATCTAAAACGCGGTTAGTTTTTAACTTCTTACGACTTTAACCGACATATGTATAAAGAAAAACGGGAGCATACGTGCATATAAAAAAGATTTCAACAGGATTGAAGCGGACTTTTTTCGTCGGTTTATACAGCGCGATTTTAAGTTGACAAACGCCGTACGTTTTTATACAATATATACGCAGTTGCTCAGATGTGAATACGTTTAAGTGTGCATACGTACGTCTGAACAAGCATAAAAATCGAAAAACGCAATACGTATTGCATTTTTGCGACATAACTGATTTTGCGGATATGGCGAAACTGGCAGACGCGCAGGACTTAGAATCCTGTGGGAGACCGTGCAGGTTCAAATCCTGTTATCCGCACCAAGTCAATATAATCCGAACCAATACCCGTAAAGAGTGAATGGTTCGGATTTACTTTTTATCTGGAAGCATTCTCTCGCGCTTGTGTGATTTTGTACTTATAGAATCCTAAAAAACAAAAAAAAGGTGATTTTGTGAAAGAAATTAAAATCGAAACATGCCCAAAGACGGCTGAATTGTATTTTCCGAAACGAAGCGGCTATTCCTTTTATCTGCCGAGCTAAAAACATTGACAATTTTTATGGCGTTTAGTAATATAAATTAAAGTATGAAATTAAAACGCTTTTTTATAAATTTGGCTTGCGGCGCGGCGATAGGCGTGGGAATAATTATCCCCGGCGTCAGCGGCGGCACGATAGCCGTAATTTTGAAAATTTACGACAGGCTTATTGACGCGCTAGGGAATTTGAGAAAAAACTTTAAGGCAAATATTCTGTTCATACTGAACATTCTTTTGGGTGCGGCGATAGGATTTGCCGCGATGTATTTTCCGCTTAAATGGGCGCTTGAACACGCGCCGTTCCCCACTTGTATGCTGTTCGCAGGGCTTATGCTCGGTTCGTTGCCACAGGTATTCAAAGACGGTCTTAAATCGGGCTTTAAAAAGATAAACATACTTTCCGTTATAATTCCCTTTGCGGCAGTAATTGGGATTTGCCTTATAAATATCTTCGTTTCGGCGGGAAATGCGGACTTGTCCGCAAATATGTCGGTCGGCGGATATTTGGCGGTCGCGGGCGTAGCCGTGCTTGCAAGCTGCGCGTTGGTCATACCCGGCGTAAGCGGCAGCATGCTATTGATGATTTTGGGCTATTACGCGCCCGTGCTTGGACTTATAAGCGGAATTTTCACCGACTTCGCACATTCGGCGCTTGTGCTCGCGATTTTTGCGGCTGGTCTGGTCATAGGATTTTTTACCATAGCGAAACTTATGAAGTGGTTTCTTTCCCGTTTCCCCCGCGGTACGCACTGGGCGATAGCGGGCTTTGTCGCCGGCTCAATCCCCGGAATTTTGATTGTATTCGACTATTCTTCTTCTCCGCTCGGCGCGTCGCATATCATAGTCGGCTGCGTGCTGTTCGCGCTGGGCGCTGTCGCGGCGTATGCGCTGACAGCTTACTCCGTAAAGAAGTCGGAAAGTATCTGAGCCCCAAAAAGCCGCATACGTATTTAATTAATTTTAATTAAATAAAAATTTAGCCTCTTTAATTAAATAAAAATTCAGCCCCGCCGTCCGCGGAAAATCCGCGGACGGCGGGGCACATTTATATGCGGGGCACATTTATATATTGGATTGCTGTATCACACGTTCGATTTATAATCGGTCAAATCCACGGCGCTGCTGAAACCCGGACGGATTGCGGGCGACATATTTTTATATTCTTTCACGCCCGTGCCTGCGGGAATAAGCTTGCCTATGATAACGTTTTCTTTAAGGCCTATAAGCGGATCGACCTTGTTCTTTATAGCCGCGTCCGTAAGCACCCTTGCCGTCTCCTGGAAGGAAGCCGCCGAAAGGAAGGAATCGGTGGAAAGCGCAGCCTTGGTAATACCCAGAAGCACGCGCTTTTGAAGGGCGGGCGTGCCGCCTTCCTCTATCGCCTTTGTGTTTTCCTCTTCTACGGTGAACATATCCACCGTTTCGCCCGGAAGAAGCGACGTAGAGCCTGCGCTTTCAATCCTTACTTTTCTGAGCATCTGGCGCACAATGATTTCTACGTGCTTGTCGTTAATATCAACGCCTTGGGAACGATATACGGACTGAACCTGTTCAAGGATATAATCCTGAACGCCCTTTACGCCCGAAACCCTTAAAATATCCTGGGGATATACGGAGCCCGCGTTCAGCACTGTGCCCGGGACGACCGTTTCGCCCTCTTTAACGTGCAATTCGGCATTGAAAGGAAGCTTGTATTCCTTTTTGATTTCCTTCGTCACGGGGTCGCGCACCGTAACCACCTTTTCGCCGTCCTTGTCGTCAACGGACGCCACGCCCGAAACCTCGCAGAGGGTCGCGCAACCCTTGGGCTTGCGGGCTTCAAAAAGCTCTTCGACTCTGGGGAGACCTTGGGTAATATCGCCCGTTGCGGCAATACCGCCCGTGTGGAAGGTACGCATGGTAAGCTGGGTGCCGGGCTCGCCTATGGACTGCGCCGCGATTACGCCAACCGCCTCGCCGGGCATAACAGGCGTATTCGTCGCCATGTTTTTACCGTAACACTTTGCGCATACACCGTAGCGCGACATACAGGTGAATACGGAACGTATCGAAACTTGTTCTATTCCTGCGGAAACTATTCGTTTTGCGATTTCGTCGGTGACAAAACCGTTCTGCTCTATAATTATTTCGCCGTTTTTGTCGCTGACGTCCTCCGCAACGAATCTGCCCTGTATTCTGTCTTCAAGCCCTTCGATAATTTCGCCGTTGGGACCTATAATCGCCTTAACTATCATGCCGCGCGGCTTTTTGCTGCCCGCCATGCAGTCCTCTTCGCGGACTATAACGTCCTGCGAAACGTCAACAAGCCTTCTCGTAAGGTAGCCCGAGTCCGCGGTTTTAAGCGCCGTATCGGCAAGGCCCTTT
>CANRAI010000033.1 GCA_947628555.1 uncultured Clostridia bacterium
GAATGAAAGGCGGAGAAAAAATACGTTCTTCCGAGGAAGCGGCAAATTTGGTAAAAGGCTTTTGCGGTCAATTACAGGACAGCATGCCCGCGGGCGGTGAAATTACTTCGCCGGAAATTTATTCCGCATATGGGAGCGCGACCATGTCCGAAACTTCCGACGCCAAATTGAATATGGAAATAAACGGAAGTTCCGAGCGTAGCGAAATGCAGCTGGAATATTCGCGCGCTCTTACGATTTATACGAACGATTATTCAAATTACAGCGTCGGAGAATTGAGGTTAAATTCTACAAAAGAAATTTCGGCAGGTCGTGAAAACGACAAATTATATGTCTTTTTAAAATTTCAGCTTTATTCCGAAAAAAGCTTCGGTATGCTTCGTTTCGACGATGTCAGGATAATTGTAAACGGCGAAATAAAGAAAACGCTTAACGGAGCGATAGGCGAATGGGTTTATTTTTCAAGCGAAGAAGCGGAAAAATATTTGGAAATATTATATTCGCTTTCTGTAATAAATGCATTTAATCCAAACGTTTTTTATGTCGCGCAAAACTATTTGGAAGATAAAACCTGTTTCGAAAAAGACGGAAATATATCGCAGTTGCGTAAAGAATATTCCGACGGTTTGCTGCGTGATTTGGCTAATACCCAATTCGGGGGTTTTGAATATTATGCGGAAGGTAGCGGAAGCGCCGAATTTAAAATCGATTTCAGAAACGAAAAAGCTCCTGAACTGAAATTAAGTTTTAATTGCGCGTCAAATAGGGGGGATTTAGGTTCGGTAGCGTCTGCCTATTACTCAGGCTCATCGGTAGATAAAATAGTTTTCAAAGATATAAACAATACGGTAATAAAAGCGCCGAATGTACGGAAAGCAATGAGTTATAAAGAATTTGAAGCTATAACGGAGAAATAAAATGGAAGATACGGAAGTTAAAGAAGAGCAGGATTTTTCAAATGATACAAGCGCGCATAATAGGGGTGAAAGGTTAAAAAAATTACCCGTCGGCAAGATATTGAGGTGGACGAACATAATTCTTCTTACTGCCGTTCAAACTATGTCGATTCTTATGTTCGCTTTCGGGTTTTCACCCTTGTTCGGGGATAAAATTTCGGTAATAAAGTGCGTTTACATAATCGGCGATTTGTTTGATTACAATTCCGCCGCCGGATACAGGTTAATAACGTCGGTTCTGTTGGTTGCGGCTTATGCGGTATTCTTCGGTTTTATGATAAAAAACTTAATATCGACATTGAAAACTATTTTAAAATACAGAGCCGACGGACAAGTAAAGGAGCTTGTGGATTTAAAGGACAATACCGCAACGACTTTTCTTATGGCTTTTGCTTTTTCGGCGATTTGCAAAGCTTTTTCTGCGGGGAATATCGGCGCAACCGAAACAACGCTTTTGTGCGTTACGGGTTTTGCGCTGACTTTCAATGAATCGGTAACCGCATTTTTGCAAAAGAAATTAAGCGTCTTGGATATTCTGTTCATAACATTAAAATTTCTTATTATTTATTTAATAATAGCTTTTCTGCTTGTAAATCTCAATGAATGTGTCATACTCGATTTTCTCGACGGATGGAAATGCCTTCTGAACGGTAATCTGGGTAATAATGCTTTCAGATTTTTAATTGATTTTTTCAATTTGCTTATTCTTCCCGTAACATATGTATTTTTGGCGTGGTCGGTTATTCGCGGCGCGGATTTACAGCTTTCCGGGTATTTGTTCAACAGGAATGACGCAAGAAGGAAAATCAGAAAAGTTTGGGTTTTTGCCTTGGTAATTCTTATATTGCATCTGTTTTTTAACGGATTGTTGGTAGGTGAATTTAAAGAGAGCTTTGTAAATTTATTTCTTACTTGGTGGGTTGCGGTCAAACGCACTTATCTGCCCGTATTTATATTGCTTACGGCTTGGCGGATAATGTGGCTTTTGACGCCCAAAGAAATTTCGGATTAAGGTTTTACTAAGCCGCGGGAAGTTATTTTCCCGCGGCTTTGCCGCTTTTTTACGGTAAAATTATTGAAAATCAGCAGAAACTATGGTATAATCAAAAAAATTAACCGAATCCGCCTATAATATGAATTGTAAAATTACGATTTGCGGCGCCGACGGAAAGATTTTTACCTCGTTCGGCTCGCTCGAATATACGGACGTCGGCTTTGATATCGATTACTCTATCGACGGCGACCGCTGCTTTCTTTCTTCGAGGGGAACTACCGTAACTCAAAGCCGCCGCGGCGCCGTCAACAACGATATAACGTTTTCCAAAAACAGCGAAACGGTCTGTATGCTGCTCTCGGGTGAACTGACGGGCAGCGTCCCCGTAAAAACGGTGGAACTTTACGCCGAAAGAACGGAAAAGGGCGCCGCCGTAAAGATAGTATATTTCCTCGGCGGAGGAAAGATACGGCTTAATCTCTCTGCCGAACTGCTTTAAAAAACGCCGTAAAGGAGAAAATATGAAAATCAGGTATCTCGGTCACTCGTCGTTTTTAATGACGTCCGGCGCCGGCGTCGCCGTCGTCACGGACCCGTACGCGCCCGAAGTCGGCTTTAAAATGCCGAACGTTTCGGCGGACATTGTCACCGTCTCGCACAGGCATTACGACCACGACAACGTAAAGGCGGTAGATGGCAGTCCCGTAATTCTCGAAAATGAACCGCAACTGTCCATATGCGGCATCGACATACGCTCGGTTGGGTGCTTCCACGACGACGCGGGCGGAAAAAAACGGGGCGAAAACAGAATTTTCAAATTCCGCATAGACGGGATAAACGTCTGTCACCTCGGCGACCTCGGCGAGCCCTGTTCGGACGGACTGATAGAAAAGATAAAGCCCGTTGACGTGCTGATGATTCCCGTCGGCGGCAACTATACCATAGACGCTCGCACGGCAAAGGAATATGTGGAAAAGCTATTACCGAAAGTAGTAATTCCCATGCACTACCGCGTTTCTGGCGGTAAGGTGGATATAGAAGGCGTTGACGGCTTTTTGAAACTGTTCAGCGGCGTAATTATAGAGATACCGGAAAAGAGCGAGATAGAGCTTTCGGCCTCCGATTTGGGCGGCGAACAGCGCATCAAGGTTTTGAGGAGAGCATAGGACAGTTGGATTTCAATATTTTGGCGGACATAAAGCTCCGCGCCCAAAAAAAGACGATACACGAACTCCGCCAAATCGCGCGCGCTATCGGGGTCGTTCATCCCGCAGACGGCAAAAAGGACAGGCTCGTCGGGGAAATAGTCAAAATTGCCTCGTGCGAGATTGCGCCCGCGCCGCGTTCGGCGCGCGGCGCGCCTCCGAAGTCGTCCGAATACGATAAAGAACTCGTAGCCGATATAGAGGCGTGCATGGAATACTATGCCGCCCTTAAAAACTGCGCAGGCGGGGCTTTGGGCGAGCTGAAAGTATCAGACGGCACGTCGGAATTTCCCTGCGCGGGGATTTTGGCGCGCGGCGAAAAGTATTATTTTCTGCGCGTGAACGGCTGTTTTCCGTCCGCGGAGGACGTGCATGTGCACGAATCATATATAAACCGTTTCGGGCTGCTGGCAGGCGACAAAATAGAGGGCCTGGCCATCCGTTCGGCCGGTGGGGGAGCGCCTTCGCTGACGTCGATTGCCTTCGTGAACGGCTTCGAGCCCGCCCGCCTCGAACGCACGCCCTTTGAAAAACTCACGTCGGTTTATCCCGAAAACCGCATAAATATTTCCCTTGAAGAGAACACGGCGGCGAGGATTGCGGAGTTTTTTGCTCCCTTGGGAATGGGGCAGCGGGCTTTGATTTGCGGGCAGAACGGTTCGGGCAAAACCACGCTTTTAATGCAGATAGCCGCGGGAATTTCTTTAAACGCTCCCGATTTGCAGCTTGTAGTGCTTTTAAACGCCGCTCGCCCCGAAGAAGTCACCTTATTCAAACGCGTTTTGAAAGGAGCGGAGTTGTTTTATACGTCCTTTGCCGACGAAGCCGAAAAAATCGCGGGCGCGGCGGAGTTCGTGTCGGGATATTGCAAGCGGCAGACTGAGTGCGGAAAAAACGTAGCGCTTATAGCCGACGGACTTTCCGAACTCGAAAGCGCCTCTCGCGCGGCGGGCGCAGGCGGGGCAGCCAAAAGACTTTTGTCATGCGCGGTCTGCGCCGAAGAGGGCTGTTCGCTGACCGTGGTTGCCGCTTCTGACGAAAAATTTGCCGACGAACTGAAACCGGCTGCAAATATGCTTGTTGAGATGAACGCCGACGCGGTTTTGCACAGGATATATCCCGCTATCGACGCGCTTAAAACTTCGACTTCGCACGCGGAAATGTTGCGGTCCGCAGAGGAAACGGCGGCTGCGGACGTTCTCAGACGAAAAATCATAGAAAGCGGAAATTCCGTAAAGGAGCTTTGCGGAATAATAAAGCTGTTTGAAAGTTATAAAGACAGCGGACGGCTTATAGAGGAAATTTTGAATGGCTGACAGAAATTTATTCTGCGATAAAGTTAAAATTACTATTAAGTCCGGCGACGGCGGCGACGGAATGAATTCCTTCAAGTCCTACAAAGGCAAGCCTGCGTGCGGACCTGACGGCGGCGACGGCGGCGACGGCGGCAGTATATTCATACAGGCGGATAAAGACGTAAACGACCTGCTTGCATTCCGTTACGTAAGCAAATACGTTGCCGGCGACGGCGAACGCGGCGGTTCCAATAAATGCTTCGGCAAATCGGGGGCTGACGTTATAATAAAAGTTCCCGTGGGCACTGTCGTAAAGGACGCGGAAACGGAAACAGTCATCTGCGACATGTTCGACGACGGCGGAAAGAAGCTTATCGCCGAAGGCGGAAGGGGAGGTAAAGGCAACGTGCGCTTTACCACTTCGCGCAGGCACGCCCCCAACTTTGCCCAAAAAGGGGAAAAAACCGAACCGCATACGCTTATCCTCGAATTAAAGGTAATAGCGGACGTGGGTATTATCGGCTTTCCCAACGTGGGTAAATCGACAATGCTCTCTAAAATTTCCGCCGCGCGACCAAAGATTGCAAACTATCATTTTACAACTCTGTCGCCCAATCTGGGCGTTGTAAAATATTACGACAATTCCTTTGTCGCCGCGGATATTCCTGGTCTTATCGAGGGCGCGTCGCAAGGCGCGGGGCTCGGCCATGATTTTCTTAGGCACATCGAACGCACGCGTATGCTTTTGCACGTCGTGGATATTTCGGGAGTGGAGGGCAGAGACCCCGCTTCGGATTTCGAAAAAATCAACGCCGAACTCAAAAACTATTCGGAAGCGCTCGCGGGGCGCCCGCAGATAATCGCGCTTAATAAGTGCGACATTTTCGGCGCGGAGCAAAACGCGGCGGCGTTCAGAAAAAAATACGGTAAAAAATACGATATATACTGCATTTCCGCAATCGGCGGAGTGGGGCTGGAAGAGCTTATAAAGGCGGTTTTCGAAAAATTGCAGACACTTCCGCCCGTGCAGAGGGTAGAAAGCGACGAAAGTTTCACTTACCGCAAAAGCGGAGACCTCGACTACGAAATATTTATCGACGGCGGAGTATATTTCGTCGTCGGCTCGCTCGTGGATATGCTGTGCCGCAACGTAGTCCTTTCCGACCCCGATTCGATGGCGTATTTCCAGAAGATTCTGCGTGAAAAGGGAGTTATCGCCAAGCTTTGCGAGATGGGCATAAAAGAAGGGGACACGGTAAGCATTGGCGAGGTCGAATTTGATTTCGTGCCGTAAAAAATAAGTTAAGGAGAAAATATGCTGACATCAAAACAGCGCGCAAAATTAAAAAGCCTTGCCGCAAATCTGCAACCCGTAGGGCAGGTGGGCAAGGAAGGCATAGGGGAAAATATGCTTAAAAGCTTTTCCGACTGCCTGGATAAAAGGGAGCTTATCAAGATAAACATTCTCGAAAACGCCGACGGCGACCCGCAGGAAATAGGCAGGGAGCTTGCGGAAAGACTTTCCGCGGAATGCGTTATAGTCATAGGCCGCAAAGCGGTTTTGTACCGGCGTTCGGACCGCAAGGACGCGGAACACATCTGTTTGTAACCGAATAAACGCATACGTATTCGGTTTTTACTGTTTTTTTCCCACCACAAGCGACGCCGCCGAAAGTATAAGCAAAAGCGAACCGCTTATAATATAGTAGAGGGGGAAAAAGGTGAAGTAGCTTAAAAGCAGAAGCCCCGCCCCCGACCAGAACAGCGGAGCGGCAAGTTTTCTGTTGAAGCGCGCTTTTATTTTAGCCGAAAGTTTGATTTTTTCGCCGCCTTCATAGACGTATTTTTCGGGTAACAGATTTTTTTCTTTAAGCGCCGAATAAACGTCGTCTATGCATAAGACTTCGATTAGGAAATTGCCCGCAAGCGCGGCTGCCTCGGGCGAGATACGCACGCAATATATGCGTTTTTTGCCGTCCGTTTTGGATTTTATCACTCTCGCCACGTCGTCCTCGGTCAAAGGCTGCATTTTGAAATCGAAAAACGCAGACGTATCGCCTAAAATAACTTTTCCGCCGCGTATCTTCGCGTCGCTTCCCAAAAGCTCGCGGAACAGCTTTTTTATATATTCGTCCGAGGAAAGCGAAAGGTGCAGCGCCAAAAGTTTTTTGTTCTTTTCATCGCGGGATAAAAGAAGGTTTTTGTCCTGTTTCCTGCTTATGTACACGTAGCTTAAAGCTCCGAACAGAAGCAGCGCGGCAATGCCGAAAATTAGCCCCGTCACTGCGCTTTTCGTATAAAATCTTACGGCGGTGAAAAACAATAAAAAAGCGCATATTCCCGCAAACAGGGTGTCCGAGACAAGCGGTAGATTCAATCTTTTCATATTTAAAGTTATCGCCGCGTTTTTGAAATAATATACTTGAAATCCTATATGAAAACAGCAATATACGGCGGGGCGTTCAACCCCGTCCACAACGAACATATAAATGTCGCGCTCGCCGCAAAAAACGAGCTGGGTTTAGACAGGGTAATTATCGTTCCAACAAATGTTTCGCCACATAAAAGCGGCAGCCTGACCTTGCGCGCCAAAGACAGGCTGGATATTTGCCGCGCGGCGTTTTCAAACCTGGAAGGCTTCGAAGTTTCCGACTGCGAGATAAAGCGTGGAGGGATAAGCTATTCTTACGTAACCTGCCGCCGCTTTAAAAAGCTTTACCCTGAGGACGAGCTATACTTTTTAATGGGCGAAGATATGCTTAAAAGCTTTGCGAGCTGGCGCGAGCCCGAAGAGATTTTAAAGTGCGTTACACCCGCAGTGTGCGCCCGCGGGAATACGGGCGGAATTAAAGAGGCAATAAAGGCGTTTTCCTCTCGTTTCAGGCGTGAGGTCGTGTTATTTTCATACGTTGGCGGAGACGTAAGTTCCACACGCGTACGCACGCTTGCCGCCTTAGGCGAAGATATTTCGCAGTATGTGCCCGAAGATGTGAAAAACTTAATACGTATGCGCGGTTTATACGCTTTGCCGGAAGTTTGGGGCGTAAAAAAACTTCTTACCGAGGAGCGCTGGCGTCATACTGTGCGCGTGGCGTGTTTCGCGGCGAAAGCCGCTCCGCGGCTGAAAGTTTTCGAGTACGACGCAATCGTCGCAGCGGCTTTACACGACTGCGCAAAATACCTCGGGGAAAGTTCCCCGCAGCTTAAAGGCTTTTTGCCGCCCGCGGACGTTCCAGCCCCCGTTATGCACCAATATGCGGGCGCGTACGTCGCCGAACATACTTTCGGCGTAACCGATAAAGGGATTTTGAACGCCATACGCTATCATACGAGCGGTAGAGAAAATATGAGCCCCATTGAAAAGCTGATATTTCTTGCCGACCTTTTGGAAGAAGGCAGGGATTTCAACGGGGCGGAAAGTTTGCGCGCTCTGTTCGAAAGCGATATAGACAAGTGTCTTTATACCTCGCTCGGCAGCCAGCTTGAATATTTAAAATCGCAAAAAAAGCCCGTATATCCTCTCACAAGGCGGGCTTACGAATATTTAAAGGAAAACATATAAAGGAAAAACTATATGACGAGTCTTGAAAAAACCGAACTTATCTGCAAAATTCTCGCGTCGAAGAAGGCGCGCGGCATAGTTTATCTTGCCGTGGAACACAAAACCAGCTTATGCGATTACTTCGTGATTTGCGGCGGAAGTTCCAAAACGCAGGTCAAAGCGCTTGCGGAAAATCTTGAAGAAAAGCTTGAAAAGGAGCATGAACTTCTTCCCCGCCGCACTGAGGGCGTGCGCGAAGGTCGCTGGGCGGTTTTGGATTATACGGACGTGATAGTCCATATCTTCGGCGACCAGGAGCGCGATTTTTACAACCTTGAAAGACTTTGGGAGGACGGCGGGAATCTTGTCCGCTACGAGGAATAGGCGTTAAAACCGCGGTTCCCGTTACGGTTAGACCCGCGTGTTTCGGCATTTTTTCAGCCGCAAAAGAAAGCGGGTTCTATTTAAAGGAAGCGGGCTCTATTTTTTGAATTCTATTTCCTTTGGGTTGGAATAGCTTTTTTTGGTGCGTTTTTTTTCGACGATATAATATACTGGCTCGGGCTTCGGCTCGGGCTTTTTTTCGGGCTCGGGCGGTTTTTTCCCCGAAACTATGCCTATGTACGCAAGTTTTATAAGGTGAACCAGAATAAAACAAAACAAAAATGTTAAAAACAGATACAGCAACCCCTTGAACATACCCGTATTTTACAGCCTGTTCCCCCGTAAAATTTGATACATATTGTAATTTTTTGGGAGATTGAATAGAATGGACGACTTCAATAATTTTAAAAAGGAAGAGCAGGCGCTTTTCGAGGATTTCAAACGCAAAATCAATATGCAGGCGGCGCAGGCGCAAATAAAAAAGCTTGAATATAACCTTTCGGACGTAACGTCGGGGCTTGCGGCGGTAAAAGCCGCATGCACGGACGCCGCCACGCTGCGGCTCGGCGGCGTTTGCGTGGCGCCCAGCTTTGTCAAATCCTGCGCGGCGTTTCTGGGCAGCGCGCAGAAGCGTAAAAGTTCGCTAATAGCATGCATAAGCTATCCTAACGGCGGCGACACTACGGAAATAAAGGTTAAAGCCGTAAAACAGGCGATAAAGGACGGCGCGGACGAAGTGGAGGTTACCGCCCCCATAGCGCAGGTGCGCGACGGAAATTTCCAATACGTCAAGCGCGAACTGAAAAAACTGCGTAAAGCGGTTAAAAACCGTTCTCTGCGCATTTCCGCGGAGTGTTCCCTTCTTTCCAAAAACGATTTGATAAGGCTTTGCCTGATTGCAGCCGATTGCCGCGTCAATTCTGTTAAAACCGCTTCCGAAAGCTGGGGGGACGACGGAAAGACCATAGCCGAAATTCGTTCCGCGGTCAAGGATAAATGCACCATAAAAGCGGAGGGGGTTTCCAGCGTGACCGAGCTTTCTACCGCCATAGACATGGGCGCGGTAGTGGTAGGCAGCAAAAACGCCCCCTCCGTGGCGAGATATATTCTCGCCGCCGCCAAAAACGAAGCTTTGGCATAAGCGCTTATCCCGACGGCTTTCAAGACTGTTACGTTTAAACGCAACCGTATTCCATAAATACCCGAAAGCAATTTGCCTTTCTGGCGTAAATATTTTGCGGCGGGCGCGGACAATCCGCGCCCGCCGCTTTCAGCTTGTTTGCGCCGCTTTCCCTGCCCCGAACTCCTTTCAGCTTGTTTGCGCCGCTTTCCCGCCCGAAGCCTTTCCGAGTGTTTGTGCACTTCCCCGCCCGAACGCGTTTCAACTTATTCGTTGGCGTTAAAATATAATTTCGGCAATTTGTCAAAAAGGCTCATATTTTGTGTTGACTTAACAATCCGCTTATGATATAATCTATTAGCCTAAAAATAAAACGATAAGGGTGGAAAAAATGTTCAACAGCGTAAAGGAAATTTTAGATTTTTGTAAAGAAAAAGGCATAAAGATGATCGATTTCAAGATGATCGACATCGACGGCAGATGGCATCACCTGTCCATACCCGTGACAAGGTTCAACGAGGACACGATGAAGTACGGTATCGGCTTCGACGGTTCTAACTACGGCTTTGCACCCGTGGAAAAAAGCGATATGGTGTTTATTCCAATTCTTGAATCGGCGGTGGTTGACCCGTTCGCCGAAATTCCCACTTTGACTATGTCGGGCGACGTAAGGATTATCGACGAAAACAATTCGCGCGAAAATCCCCGTTTCGACCAATATCCCCGCAACGTGGCAATCGCCGCAGAGGAATATATGCGCAAAACGGGCATTGCCGACAGAATGATAATCGGACCCGAATTTGAATTTTATCTTTTCGACCACGTTTCATTCTGCAACGACCGCAACAAGGCTATGGTACATATCGACGCTTGGGAAGCGGATTGGAACACGGGCGACGATGAATCGCAGAACAGCGGCTATCATACCTCTCACGAGGGCGGCTACCACGCGTGCAAACCGCAGGATGTAACCTACGATATGCGCAGCCGTATGTGCATGATGCTTGAAGATTGGGGCGTCAAGGTCAAGTATCATCATCACGAGGTCGG
>CANRAI010000034.1 GCA_947628555.1 uncultured Clostridia bacterium
AAAAAACGGGCGGTTTTTAGCCGAAAATCGCTAAAAACCGCCCAAAATTGGCTGGGGCGAAGTGATTCGAACACCCGGATGACGGAGTCAGAGTCCGTTGCCTTACCGCTTGGCGACGCCCCAATAACTTATTGCTTTTAAATTATATATTTAATTCTGCGAAAAAACAAGCAATTTTAGCACATTTAATTAAAAATTTTAATACCGCTTTAATTTTAATGCCTTACCCGGCGGCGCGCGTGGTATGCGCCTCCACAAGCAGGTTTCCGACTTTCGTCTGCCGCTTGCAATCTCCGCCATGTCATGCTATAATATAAATATGAAAAAAGTGGAATTAACGGAGGTCGTTGCGGCGCTGATATTCAGAGGGGATAAGTTTCTTATTTGCCAGCGCCCCGCACATAAAGCGCGCGGACTTCTGTGGGAATTTGTCGGCGGAAAGGTGGAGAAGGGCGAAACAAAGGCGCAGGCGCTGGTGCGCGAATGTCGTGAAGAACTTGCCGTAACCGTAGCCCCTCACGATGTTTATATGGAAGTAATTCATTCATACCCGGATATTCGGGTGCATTTGACGATTTTTAATACCGAAATAGCCGAAGGCGAACCCGTGCTTCTGGAACATGCCGCACTGAAATGGATTACTCCCGCAGAAATAAAAAATTATACGTTCTGCCCCGCCGACAAGGATATCCTTAAAAAAATCGCTGACGAAAGTCTCAAAAATCGGCAAAGGCACAACATAAACCTCGGTGAAAGGGGCGAAAAAATCGCGGCGCGGCATTTAAAGAAAAAGGGTTATAAAAT
Organism: uncultured Clostridia bacterium; assembly: GCA_947628555.1. Lineage (GTDB taxonomy): Bacteria > Bacillota > Clostridia > Christensenellales > Borkfalkiaceae > Coproplasma. The sequence continues at coordinate 805 of CANRAI010000034.1, forward strand.
TCTCGAACGCAATATGCACACCCCTTTCGGAGAAGTGGATATCGTGGCGAAAATCAATGACGTGTTGATATTTTGCGAAGTCAAAACGCGTACGAGCGACGCATACGGCAGCCCCGCCGAGGCGGTGAATAAAGAAAGACGTATGCGATATATCCGTTCTGCCGAGTACTATTTGCAGAAAAACGGAACCGACTTTACGGCGCGCTTCGATATCATAGAAATTACCGGCGGTAAAATAAATCATATAGAAAACGCGTACGGGCGATAAGCTGTGCAGCATATAAGTTTAAGGAGAAACAGTATGGAAAATCTAAAATTGGTTTCACAATGGGATAAAACTTTTCCCAAAAACGAAAAGGTAAACCATAAAAAGGTAACTTTTCATAACCGCTACGGAATAACCCTTGCCGCGGATATGTATATGCCGGGAAACGTTAAAGGTAAGTTGCCCGCGATAGCGGTTTGCGGACCGTTCGGCGCAGTTAAAGAACAGGCTTCGGGGTTATACGCGCAGACGCTGGCGGAGCGCGGGTTTTTGACGATTGCTTTCGACCCGTCTTTTACCGGAGAAAGCGGGGGAACTCCCAGATACGTAGCTTCTCCCGATATCAATACCGAGGATTTTTGCGCCGCAGTTGATTTTCTTTCTTGCCATGAAAGCGCGGACTCCGAAAAAATCGGTATTCTTGGTATCTGCGGTTGGGGCGGAATGGCAATAAACGCCGCCGCGGAAGATACGCGCGTTAAGGCTACGGTGGCTTCTACCATGTACGATATGACAAGGGTAAATGCATATGGTTATTTTGACGGCATGGATGAAAACGCAAGGTACGAATTAAAAAAATATTTAAATTCTCAGAGGACATTGGATTACATTAACGGAAATTATCGCCGGGCGGGCGGAGTCGCCGACCCTTTGCCGTCTGACGCGCCTTTCTTTGTAAAAGATTATTACAATTATTACAAGACGCCCCGCGGCTATCACGTTCGTTCTTTAAACTCCAACGAAGGGTGGAACACAACGTCCGCGCTCTCCTTTATAAATATGCCCATTCTGCAATTTGCAGGCGAAATAAAAAGCGCGGTTTTGCTTATTCACGGCGAAAAGGCTCATTCATGTTATTTTTCAAAGGACGTTTTTAAAAAACTTAACGGCGAAAATAAGGAGTTGTATCTGATTCCCGACGCCGTGCATACCGACCTTTACGACAGAACCGATATAATACCTTTCGACAAAATAGAGAACTTTTACAAAGCCTATCTGAAATAGATTTAAATTAAGGTAAACATTTGAGGGGGACTAAGGTGGCAAACTTAAAGATATTCGAGGGCGTACATAAAAATTTCGGGTTCGGCTGTATGCGCCTGCCTATGAAAAACGGCGATGTGGATTACGAAGAATTCAATAAAATGATTGACGCTTTCATGGGCGCAGGTTTTAATTACTTCGATACAGCGCACGGATATTTGCAGGGTAAAAGCGAAACCGCTATTCGCGACTGCCTTGTCAAAAGATATAAAAGAGAACAATTCGTACTCACGAACAAACTGACCGATTTCTTTTTTAAAGGGGAAAACGAAGTTCGCCCTTTCTTTGAAAGCCAGCTTGAAATGTGCGGCGTGGATTACTTCGATTTTTACCTTATGCACGCGCAGGGCAGGGAGAATTTTCCGCATTTCAAACGCTGCCGCGCCTACGAGCAGGCGCTCGGACTTAAAAAAGAAGGCAAAATCAAGCACTTCGGCATTTCTTTCCACGATAAGCCGGAAGTTTTAAGGCAGATTTTAACAGAATACCCGCAAATAGAAGTCGTGCAGATTCAGTTTAATTATCTCGACTTCGACGACCCCGCAGTGCAGTCCGAAAAGTGCTACGAGGTATGCCGTGAATTCAATAAACCCGTAATTGTAATGGAACCCGTAAAGGGCGGCAGCCTTGTCAATTTGCCGCAGGAGGCGGAAAGGTATTTCAAAGAAGGAAACGCGAGCGCGGCAAGCTACGCAATACGTTTTGCGGCGGGCTTCGAGGGGATTTTTATGGTGCTTTCGGGAATGAGCGATTTAGCTCAGATGAACGACAATATTTCGTTTATGAAAGACTTCAAACCCCTTGACGAAAAAGAGCTGGAAGCCGTCCGAAAAGTGTGCGCGGTATTCAGGACAAAGGATTTAATCGCCTGTACAGCCTGCCGCTACTGTACGGCAGGCTGCCCCAAAAAGATTTCCATACCCGACCTTTTCGCGTGCATGAACGCAAAAAATCTGCATCACGACTGGAACGCCGATTATTATTACAATCAGGTCCACACTAATTCGGGCGGCAAGGCTTCGGAGTGCATAGCCTGCGGGAAGTGCGAAAGCGCATGCCCGCAGCGTCTGCCGATAAGAAAGCTTTTAAAGGACGTCGCTAAGGAGTTTGAAAAATAATGGAATACAGAAAATTGCCGAAAGGCGAGGAAAAATTGAGCGTACTCGGGTTGGGTATGGGCGGAATACAGAACACCGCGCCCGAAGAAATTCAGGCGGTTTTGGAGCGCGCGATTGAAAACGGCATAAACTTTTTCGACCTCTGCGCGGGCGGCAAATGCGTTTACGAACCGTTTGGCAGGGCGATACGCGGCAAGCGAGATAAAATTTATTTCCAGCTTCATTTCGGCGCGGTTTATAAGGAAAACGGCGAATACGGCTGGTCGCGCGACCTCGACGCCGTTAAAAAGACTTTCGAATGGGAAATGAAAACGCTCGGCACGGATTACGCCGATTTTGGATTTCTGCATTGCGTTGACGAGGAAAACGATTTTGAGGATTTGAAAAAGGGCGGCGTTTTCGACTTCGTCAAAGACTTGAAGGGGAAGGGAATCGTCCGTCATATGGGTTTTTCCTCGCACACGCCGAAAGTTGCGCACAAACTTCTCGACACCGGCGTAATGGACATGATGATGTTTTCTATAAATCCCGCATACGACTTGGAAAGGGGTGACGAATTCGGCATAGGCACAACCGCCGAACGTGCGGCGCTTTTCCGCCGTTGCGAGGCGGAGGGAGTGGGTATATCCGTAATGAAACCCTTTCACGGTGGGCAGTTGCTGTCCGAAAAGACTTCGCCATTTAAAAAGGCTTTGACGAGAAACCAGTGTATTAGTTACTGCCTCGACCGCCCCGCGGTGCTCGCTGTAGTGCCCGGCGTAAGAAATCTTAACGATTTGGACGAGCTTTTGGAATATCCCGAATCGACATCGTCGCAGCGCGACTATTCAGTGATAAGCGAATTTACTCCCGAATCCGCCGTCGGCAGCTGCGTATATTGTAACCATTGCCAGCCCTGTCCTGCGGGAATAGATATAGGACTGGTCAATAAATACTACGATTTATCCCTTGCGGGCGACAAAATGGCGGAGGGGCATTACGAAAAACTTGCAATAAAGGCGGACGCGTGCCTAAAATGCGGCCATTGCGACAATCGCTGTCCTTTCAAGGTAAAGCAGCAGGAGAGAATACGGAAGATTAACCTGTATTTTAAAGGGGCAAATTAGAAATTTTGAGAAAAGGATTTAAAATTTATTCAATAGGCCGTTAAAAATATCGGAGCCGCAATTTAAAAGCCGAACCTTTCGTGGTTCGGCTTTAAATTGCTTGGTTATTTTTCCGAATTGTAAAATTCGCAAAGCGTTTTTAAAGTGCAGTTTTCGCAATCGGGCTTACGGCTGTGACATACCCGCCTGCCGTGATATATAAGATAATGGTGCGCTTTCGACCACATGTTTTTCGGGATTATTTCAGTCAGCCCGCGTTCGACTTTTTCGGGAGTGTTCCCGTGCGCCAGCCCAAGGCGGTTGGAAACGCGGAAAACGTGCGTATCCACGGCAATCGCGTCGCCCCCGAAAGCTATGGCATACACTACGTTCGCCGTCTTTTGACCTACGCCCGCTAAACTTTTTAATTGCGCGTGGTCGCGCGGTACTTCTCCGCCGAATTTTTCAACTATATCCCGCGAAGCTGAAAGAATGTGCGCCGCCTTGCTTCTGTAAAATCCGCAGGAATATATGTATTTTTCCAAATCTTTCTGCGAAAGTTCAAGCATGGCGCGCGGGGTGTGGTATTTTTGGAATAATTCTTTTGTCACCTTGTTTACCCGTTCGTCCGTGCACTGCGCCGAAAGTATAACGGCGACCAGCAGCTCGTACGGTGACCCGAATTTAAGCGCGGGAGCGGCGTCGGGATAGAGGGAAGCAAGTTCTTGCAGAATCTTCAAAGCTTTTTTCTGTTCCATAGGTAGATTTTAACATATTTTTCGAAAGCAATCAATAATTTTTTACCCTGAGAAATCCGTAAAAAGCCGAATATCTGCCGTTTAAAATAAGCGTTCTGACGCGCGGCAGCATATTCTGCGGAAATCTTATCGAAAGTCCGCAGCCGATGTTCGCTTCGCGCGGGGTGTTTATAAGCGATGAAGGCACGCCGTGCGCCCGCAGACGGGTGTTACACTCTATTGCCTGCGTGCGCGAACGGAAAACGGCAATTTGCTCTGTCATATTTAAGACCTTCCGTAGTATAAATAAAATATACTATTATATTATGTTGAAAGGAGAATTTATGATATATCTCGACAACGCCGCCACGGGCGGCTTTAAGCCCGACTGCGTGACGTCGGCGGCAAGCGTGGCTTTGGCGCACGCGGCTAATCCCGGAAGAAGCGGACACAGGCTTTCGCTTTCCTGTATGGAGCGGGTGGTTGCCGCCCGCAGGATTTTAAGTGAATTTTTCGGCGGTTACGGCTACGAAAGAGTGGTTTTTACGAAGAATTGCACGGAAGCTTTGAATATCGCAATTTTTTCGCTGCCGACGCCTATTATAACAACGGTTGCCGAACATAATTCGGTTCTGCGCCCGCTTGAAAAATTGAAGAACGGCGGGGCGAAAATCGAATAAAACGAAATTGATTTGAATGAAATGGAAAGGGCGGTAGAGGTTGCGGCGCGCGGCGGCACGCCGCCGCGCGCCGCCGTGATAACGCTGGCTTCCAACGTCACGGGAACCGCGCCGGATATCATGCGTGTGCGTAAAATTCTTCCGCCCGAATGTCTTTTGATTTGCGATGGCGCGCAGGCGTGCGGACATACGGAAATCGACATGCACAAATGCGGAATAGACGGACTTGCCGTCGCGGGGCACAAGGGAATGTTGGGTATTCAGGGCAGCGGCGCGCTTTTGTTTTCGGAAAGATTTAATCCCGCGCCCTTTATGTTCGGCGGCACGGGCAGCGAAAGCTATAATCCGAACATGCCCGATTTTTATCCCGACAAGCTTGAAGCGGGTACTTTGAATTTTCCCGCGGTTATTTCGCTTGCGGAGGGCGCGACGTATCTTAAAGAGCATATGTCCGAGCATAAAAAGCGGGTGGAGGATTTTACGGCGCGCACCATAGAAGGACTTAAAAAAATTAGCGGGGCGGAGGTTTTTTCCAAGCCGAACCCGTACGGAATCGTCGCCCTGCGCCTTAAAAAAGTTCAGTCCGAAATGGCGGCTTTCGCGCTTTCGGAAGAATTTGGGATATGCGTGCGCGGCGGATTGCACTGCGCGCCGCTTATGCACAAAGCGTTAGGCTCGGACGGGCTGATACGTCTTTCGTTTTCGGCGTTTACGCCGCCCGTTGCGGTCGAAGAGGCGCTTAAAGCTATTTCCGCGCTTGCGTGATTTTGTGTAGCGTTGAAGGGTAACATCAATCCCGATAAATTTATTTGAATTTAAAATGCGGCAAATTTCCGTAAGATGTGCGCCGCCCGAGGCTTTCAGCCTCGGGCGGCTTAAATTAAACTTTAACCGCAATTCTGGACAGCGGCGTCAAAGCCGACCGAGTGCCCGAGTATGCCGTTCAGATACTTTTAAGGCGGGCTATCACTTCTTTCAGCCTACGCCGTTTTGCGCTGTCGAGAATGGGCGAAAGCGCCGCATAAAAATTGTCCAAATCGGCGTTTGTCAACGTGCCTTCGCGCTTCCCGCGCTCCGCTTCTGAAATTATCGTCTGTAAAATCTGAGCCGTGGATTTGCCGTTCATCGCCTTTGTGATAATTTTCGCCATTTCCACGGTCGCGTTTAACTGCTCGGGCGTGCCGCCGTTCGCGCCCCTTTCGTTATCGCCTGCCGCTACGGCTTGTTCACGCGGCGTCTGTGCCCCGTTTTGCGCATACGTATTGCGTTTTTTATCGTCCGAATAACTTTTAAAGTCGTTCATAACCTGCCTCGCATATAATAATACTATCAAAATATGCAGGGGAAATTTTTTATGCAACTGTTACTGATTTTGGTTTTGTTGTCGCTCTGCGACCGGAAGCCGCAGAATAGGAACGTCGTTTCGGAGCTTTTGGAACCTGAAACTATGGAGCTGATTAAGGAAATTTCGGGCGGCGGAGAAGAGGTTGACGCGTTTATGCGTGAAGTCGGGCAGATTTCCGAACTCGTTTCGGCGTTCGCGCCGTTTATGCAGACGGCTTCGGAATCGGGGAATGCAGAAACTCATAGTCCAAAAACCGACGCGGAATATTCAGAAAACGCAAATACATATGTAAAAACGCAGGACGTATGCGATATTTTAAGCCCCGTCCGCAATCTTGCCGACGACGGAATTTACAACGCCCTCGCCCGCGCGGTATAATTCGCCCTAAAAGCTGTTTAAATTTCATTGTTACGATTTTTTCGATAATGTAATTCCCCGCCGTTAATTACTTTATTTAAGCCATGCGTTGGGGGCGAACTTGACAGGGCTTATCGCCGCGTGCTAAAATGTTTTTATGAAAACGGGAATCTCCACTTCGTCATTTTTTCTTCGCGAAGAATGTGAAAACGCAATAGTCAGAATAAAGGAGCTCGGCGCTGAGTGCGCGGAAATTTTTTTGGGCACTTTTTACGAGTACCGTCCCGAATTCGCAAAAGCGCACAACAATCTTGCCGAAGGGCTTGAAATCTCTTCCGTACACGCCCTTCCGACCAATTTCGAGCCGCAGTTGTTCTCCGATTCCCGCAGGGTGCGCGGCGACGGATTTTATTGGCTTGACCAGCTTCTACGTTCGGCGCAGCTTTTCGGCGCGAAAAAATATTCCTTTCACGGCTATATTTCTGGTGCTGCGGGCGCTATGGATTACGATAAAACGGCGGGATATATGCGCGAAATCTGTGATTTCGCCGCCCGTTACGGCGTGGATATCTGCCTTGAAAACGTTTGCTGGTGTATGTACGACCGCCCGGGTATTTTCAAGGAACTGAAAAGCCGCTGCCCACGCCTTGCCGCCGTACTCGACGTCAAGCAGGCGCGCCGCTCGGGTTATCCGCTGAATATGTATATTGAGGATATGGCGGACTCTATCTCTCACGTGCACCTCTCCGACGTGGACGAAAACGGCGCAATCTGTCTGCCTGGCAAGGGTATGTACGATTTCGAAGAAATCTTCCGCCGCTTGCACGGCGCTGGCTTCGGCGGACCTGTGATAATCGAAGTTTACGGTCAAAACTACGGCGATTATTCCGAATTAAAACAGTCGCTCGACTATCTGAACGAAATCATATATAAGCTGAATTATTAATATGTATTGAGTTTTGCGACGGCTGAGTAAGTAAACGCATGACGCCGCATGACGCCGCCGTATATTATGTAAGCTGTATAATTTTGTTTGTATTTGTTTAATCGGAAGCGCGGGGCGCGAATTGAAATTCGCGCCCCGCGCTTCCTTAATCTTACTTATTTAGTTTTTATTTATCCGTCATTGTTCAGCCCCAGAAGATAATCTACCGAAACATCGAAAAATTTCGCCATATCGGCAAGCAGGGACAGCGGCGGTTCGCGCTGGTCTTTTTCATAATGCAGGTACGTGACGCCGTTTATGCCAAGCTTTTCCGCTAATTCCCGCTGCGTCAAATCCCGCTCTTCGCGTAACTCTTTCAGCCTTTCTCCCAAAATTATTTTCATTCAAGCGCTTCCTTTACTTGACATATTACCAATTTGGTAATATACTTATTCAAAAACTACCATTTTGGTAGCAAAACGGGAGAAAATAATGCACAAATGTCTAAACTGCGGGAAAGAGTACGAGGGTAATTTCTGTCCTTTCTGCGGAGCGCATATGGGCGAGGAAAAACTTTGTCCGAAGTGCGGGACGCACTGCTCGCCAAACGCAAAATTCTGTAACAACTGCGGCTACGCCTTTGACGGGGCGGAAAAATCTGTAAGCAAAAATACAGGGAGCATAAGCAAATCTACCATAAAAATTCATTTATTTGCCGAATATCTACCGTGTTCGCTGTTTTTGATTTTCAGCGTATTGTTGTTTGGGCTTTTTGCCGCGCCTGTCGCAATTATGCCGGGCGGGGAAGTGCTGGGCGAAAAGATTCCGTCGCAAAGCTACGGCAATTTGTACGACCTTTGCGGCGGCGAATATAACGAGCTTTTCCCAAACCTTCAAATTTACGGCAGGCTCGGTATCCTTTTTGCCGCGCTATCGGCTGTTCTTGCGGTATGTGTTACAATTTTTTCATGCGCGCGCCCTTTTAAATTCAAACGTTTGAATCTTTTCGGAATCCGCGGCGCAATACGTCTTACAGACGTTGCGGAAGGAATAGCGTGTATATTTTATATTGCGTTCATTATTATAACTTCGGTAACGACGGCGAAGATATCCGGCTTAGACGGCGGTATCGGGCTTATTAAAGCGGGCGCATGCCCTGTTTCCGTGTTGGTTCTTTCCTGTGTATTTCTCGTTCTCCATTTGATTGCAAGGTTAACAGAGTGCTTTCTGGACAAACACGTGCCCGAAATTTCCGTTTCCGCCCGCGGCGAAAAATATTACCGCGGAGAATATGCTTTGGACAGTATCTCGGCTCTAAAATTAAAGAACCTCGCACTGATTTTTATATTATGTTGCATTTTCATATCTTTTGCAATAGTTCATTATTTTTGCCGGTAAAAAAGCTTAAAGCAAAAAAAGTGTTCAAGGTTAAATCTTGTGTTTTTTACCTTGTCATGGCGGTAACGCATTTTTTATTGAATTTTTTGTTTATTGATGGTTATTATGCTTTATTATCTGTTGCGTGAAAGAAAAATCCTGTGCGGAGTTGCACTTACGGTCGTCATTCTTTTCGCAATAATTACAATATTATTATAATATAATAAATTTAATCATTCGTTGGACATAATTTGTCAAAATTTTGCGTTCAGACATATACAATATGTTGTGGCTGAATAAAATTCGGAAAACAAGTCAAAAATTTCCTTAAAAAATATTTAAATTTTCCTAAAAAATTTTAAAAAAACGGTTGACATATCGATTTTTGTTTGATAAGATATAAAAGCTGTCGATTTTGACAGCAATGTTTTTCTTTTGAAAAACGAAACCGCACTGTAATTTTGCGGGAGAGAAAACGAAGCCTGACAACTGCATAGAAGAGAAGAGATATAAGTACAAAAAAGGCAATTTTAGATTAATTAAAGGTTAAT
>CANRAI010000035.1 GCA_947628555.1 uncultured Clostridia bacterium
AAGGAAGCCGTAAAGGCGGCGATTTTGAAACTTCTCAATAAAAAGTACGGTTTGACGGAAGTGGACTTCCAGTGCTCCGAACTCTGCTTTGTTCCCGCGGGCAAAGCGCGCGACGTCGGATTCGATTCCGCGCTTATTTCCTCGTACGGGCACGACGACAAGGTTTGCGCTTATCCCGAGATGACGGCTATTTTCGACAGCGAAAACAGCCCCCACACTTTGGTCGCCGTATTTGCGGATAAGGAAGAAATAGGCTCCGTCGGCACGACGGGTATGCAGAGCTGGGTTATAAGCGACGTCATAGACACTATCGCCCATTCTTTCGGCGCAAATCCCATTGAAGTAAGATATAATTCTAAGTGCATTTCAGCGGACGTGACCGCAGGTTACGACCCCGCGTTCCCTTCCGTTTTCGAAAAACGCAATACTACTTTCCTGCACTGCGGCGCGGCTGTATCCAAATACACGGGCGCGCGCGGCAAGTCGAACACCAACGACGCTCCCGCCGAATACGCAGGCTGGATACGCGATATCTTCGATAATAACGGAGTATATTGGCAGACGGGCGAGCTCGGCGCGGTTGACGCGGGCGGCGGCGGCACGGTCGCAATGTACATAGCCAACCTCGGCATAGACACAATAGACGTCGGCGTTCCCGTGCTCTCCATGCACGCCCCTTACGAGCTGATTTCAAAAGCCGATGTGTATTCGCTCTACAAGGCTTGCCTTGCGTTCTGCAAATAAGCAAATAACAAAATTCTGAGGAAATTGCCAAACCGTAAAAGGTCGGCGATAAAATAATTTGATTTTAAGGCGGCGCCCGAATCGCGGGCGCCGCCTTGAATCAATAAATTATAGTTTATAAAAAAATTCTTGCTTTTTAATACAATTGAATGTTATAATAAAAAAGACTATGGAAGAAACCGAAATTTCCGTACGGCAGGCTTCCGCCGCCGGCGGCGCAGGGAAGATTAAATGCATACATAAGCGTTGGGTGGATTTCCCGACGGGGGCAAAGGCGCTTTTAACAGACCTGGGTATAGTTTTTCAGCTTTTAGTGCTCGCGTCTCTGTATGCGTTTTTTTCGTTTTTGTCAAGAATTTTTTTCTATGTTTCATTGGCGCTGACATTGCTTTCCGCCGTCCGGGTTTTAATCTGCGAGCGCGACGCGCAGGTAAAGACGAGTTGGCTGTTTCTGTTCGTAATTTCATTCGGCTGCGGTTATATCGTATATTTTCTTGCCGATAAACGGATATGTTACGGTTTGAAAAGGCGCAGATATTCAAAAATCTTCGCGCGTTCGGAAAAATATATTGGGGATTTTTCTGTGAACGGCGTTTCCAGGACGGTGTTTAATGATTGCGGATATATCCGCGATAAAGGCGGGTATATTCCATACGACGGTACGGATTTAAAATATTTTTCCGACGCCGCGCCGTTGTTTACGGAGATGGTCGCCGACCTTGAAAAAGCCGAACGTTTCATATTTATGGAATACTTCATCGTTTCCGAGGGGCGGCTTCTGGAAAAACTTATCGAAGTGCTTTCCCGCAAAGCGGCGGAGGGCGTGGAGGTAAGATTTCTCTGCGACGACGTAGGTAGCCAGGGCGTTTTGAGGGGCGAAACGAAAAAGCGCATAAAAAGCGCGGGCATAAAATTCAAAGTGTTTGAAAAGCTTTTCACCCTTTTCAACTTCGGGCTGAACTTCCGCGACCACAGAAAAATCGTCGTGATAGACGGAAAATATGGTTACGTGGGCGGCTGCAACATTGCCGACGATTGCATAAATTACCGTAAGGCGCAGGGCGGCCGCTGGAAAGACGCGGGGCTCCGTTTGGAGGGAGCGGCGGTTGACGGTTTAAGCCTGGCCTTTTTAAGACAGTGGGAGTTTGCCGCCCGCGAAAATTCGGACTTCGGCAAATATCTGAATCATTATGAAAAAACGCCGAACGTGTCCAACGTTGTTCCCTATGCGGGCGGTCCCGAAATTAAAGAAGCGCTTTGTCGCGGAGTATATGAAAACGTCATTAAGGGCGCGCAAGAAAAGCTTTATATAATGACGCCCTATCTGATTCCCGACGGAAAGCTTTTCAAAATGCTGAAAGAAAAGGCTCAGAAGGGCGTGGATGTGAGGATTGCTCTTCCCGCAGTGCCCGATTATCCATTCATATACCTTGTGACGCGTTCCAACGCCGACCGCCTGCAAAAATGCGGAGTTAAAATTTTCTACGCCCAAAAAACATTTTTGCACAGCAAGGTGACTTTAACGGAAAACAGTTTGACCGTCGGTTCTGTAAATATGGACATGCGCTCGTTCTATCTGGAATTCGACAACGGAGTATATACCGACGACAAAGGGGCAATGAATTCGGCGGAAGCCGATTTCAACGAGATATTCGCCGCAAACCCCGAAAGACCGCCCGAAAAACGCAATATTTTCGTGAAGTTTGCAACTGCCATTCTGCGCATTGTAAGTCCGCTGATGTAACTGACATATGCGCATAAATAAGCAGTAGAGTCCAGTTAATAAGTTGAGTTTATAAGTTTAAGTAAAGCATAAGCCGCCGCGGCGTTTTGACGCCGCGGCGGCTTTAAATATCCTATTGGTTTTATGCCGCTTTGCGGATTTTATGTTTGATGGGGAACGCCCAGAAAATCGAAACAAGCCACAGCGCTATATAGCAAGCGCCGCTTATCCAGGTCAGCGAGTAAATCGCCCCGATTATCGCGCCTAAGTTTATAGCGGCGTCGGCTGCAATCGTACTCAAAACAGCCCCGCCGATAAGAGGCAGACATCCGAATATAAGGCAGGGGAAGAAGCCGAATAGTTTTACGTACCACATTGTAAAGCGCTTATTCTTTAAGAACAGGTGCATAAGCGCAAATAAGAAAAGTATCATCCATATTCCGGCAAAGCCGAACATGGCGTAAGCCGCATATTGCATATAGGGCTTGGATTGGTTTAGAGTTTCGCTGAGGCTGTCCATAGGGTTTTCACCCTGACCTTCGCCGCCGGAACTTTCAAGCAGACCGTTTATAAGGTCCGAATAATTAGTATAAATCTTAGGCTGATTTTCGGAATTCTCGGGGGAGTTGTTGTCTTCCGACCCGTTGGGAGCCGTATCGGTTTCCGCAATATACAAATGCTTTTGGGCGGGCTGCGCTACAACCAGATTCCCCTCGGTTCCGTCGTCGCCGCTGCCGCCGCCGCTGGCGTTCATAAGATTGGAAATTGTGACGCATATGAACGACTCCATCGTCAATTCATCGCCTACAACTTCTTTCGCCTGTTGGTAATAGTCCTTTATTACGTTCTTAATTTCATCCTTGTATTCGTCGGGTAAAATCTGTTCGCCGGTGGTCGATACTGCCTGCCGCTGAATTTCATCGACAAGGTCGGAAATCGCCTGTTCGGACTGTGCTTCGTCAGCAGAATTAAGAATTCCGTTAAATTTTTCCAAAACGGAATCCACGTTTATGTTTTCAACGTCTATATCCACGTCGAGTTCGCCGCTTTCTATAAGCTTGGGCAGCATTTCGACCGCAACAGTCGCAACAATTTGATCCTGCGATTTTTTCAATTCATCGGCCACAACATCCGTGACCATTTGGGCGGTCTTTTCCGAATCCGAAAAGGCCAGATTTGCAAGAGTTATCGTGGAAATGCTCAGTTTTGTGTCTTTAAGACAATAGGCTATGGTGTTTATGAAATTCAAGCCGCTTGTAGAATCGTCTTGCGATTCCGAATCGCCGCTTTCCTGCATATTTGCAATTTCGGCAGCTATGTCGCCCACGTTGATTACGAGAAGAGGGGCAACCAAAATACTAATAGCCGCAACAAGGGATAGAATCATCACAACTATGTTTACGGGTATTAGTTTGCGCTGTAAGCGCGTTTTTTCGTCCATATTTACCTCCGTTTTGATATTATATGTGTATTTTATCATTGAAAAGAATTTTTGTCAACATTATATTTATATATGCCCCGCTTTTTTTCTTGCCAAAAATTCGTAATTTTAATATAATAACCTTATGGGCAAAAAGGAAAACATACGCAACTTCTGCATAATAGCGCATATAGACCACGGGAAATCTACGCTTGCCGACAGGCTTATGGAGTGTACCGGGCAAGTATCGGAAAGGGATATGGAAGCGCAGCTTCTCGACTCAATGGATATAGAGAGGGAGCGCGGCATAACCATTAAACTTGCGCCCGTGCGGATGTATTACAAGGCTTCCGACGGCATAGAATATGAATTTAACTTAATTGACACCCCGGGGCATGTGGACTTTACGTATGAAGTATCGCGTTCGCTTGCCGCGTGCGAGGGCGCGATTTTAATCGTTGACGCCACGCAGGGGGTAGAAGCGCAGACGCTTGCAAATGTCTATCTTGCGCTTGAAAACAACCTTGAAATCCTGCCCGTGATAAACAAAATAGATTTGCCCTCCGCCCGCCCAGAAGAGGCTAAAAAGGAAATAGAGGAAGTTATAGGCCTGGACGCGTCTTACGCCCCCCTCGTTTCAGCCAAGGAAGGCATAAACATAGGCGAAGTCCTCGAAGACGTCGTCAAATACTTTCCCGCGCCGCAGGGCGACGAAAACGCCCCTTTGAAAGCGCTTATTTTCGACAGCTATTACGACAATTACAAGGGCGTAATACTTTTCGTGCGGATAAAGGACGGCACGGTGAAGACCGGCGATAGAATTAAAACCTTTCGTTCCGATAAGGAGTACGAAGTGGTGGAAGTGGGGGCTTTCAATCCTGCGCTTGTTCCCAAGGACATTCTTTCCGCGGGAGAAGTCGGGTATATTGCGGCTTCGATAAAATCCATACAGGACGTGGCTGTCGGCGACACCGTAATCAATCCCTCGCGCCCCGCCGCCCAGCCTTTGCCCGGTTATAAAAAGGTGCAAAGCGTGGTTTTCTGCGGGATATACCCCCTCGACGGCAGTAAATTCAACGACCTTAAAGACGCCCTTCTGAAATTGCAGCTTAACGACGCTTCGCTTCTGTTCGAGGCGGACAGCTCCGTCGCCCTCGGCTTCGGTTTCCGCTGCGGGTTTTTGGGGCTTTTGCATATGGAGATTATACAGGAAAGGCTTGAAAGGGAGTTCGGGCTTGAAATAATCACGACGGCGCCTTCCGTAAGTTATAAGGTCATAAAGACGGACGGGGAGGAGGTTTACGTAGATAATCCTTCCCACCTGCCGCCTGTATCCGAAATCGAACACATAGAGGAGCCGATTGTCAAAGCGGATATCTATTCCCCGCCCGATTATTTGGGGCAGATAATGGATTTGTGCCGCGAAAAACGCGGGACGTTCCTGCAAATGACCTATTTGGACAAGTCGAGAGTGCGGCTTGAATACAACCTTCCGCTTAACGAAATAATCTTCGATTTCTTTGATTCGATAAAGTCCCGCACGCGCGGTTACGCAAGTTTCGACTACGAGCTGATAGGCTACGAAAAGAGCAAGCTTGTAAAAATGGATATACTTTTAAACGGCGAAGTGTGCGACGCGCTGTCTATGATAGTCCACGAAGACAGCGCTTATCCGCGCGGCAGAATGCTCTGCGAAAATTTAAAGGATGCAATTCCGCGCCAGCTTTTCGAAATCCCCGTACAGGCGGCGATAGGCGGCAAGATAATTGCGAGGGAAACGGTTAAAGCAATGCGCAAAGACGTGCTCGCCAAGTGCTACGGCGGCGACATCACCCGCAAGAAAAAACTTCTTGAAAAGCAGAAAGAGGGCAAAAAACGCATGCGCCAGATAGGCAGCGTGGAAGTGCCCAGCGAAGTGTTTATGCAGATTCTTAAAACCAATAAGGATTGATATGGGCTTTTTCGAAAGAGTATATAGCGTCGTTATGAAAATCCCGCGCGGGAAAGTCCTGTCATACGGCGACGTCGCGCGGCTTGCGGGCAGCCCGCGCTCATCGCGGCAGGTCGGCTGGGCGCTTCACTGTAATCCGCGCCCCGAAGAAATTCCTTGCCATAGGGTGCTGTTTAAGGACGGTTCCGTAAGCTCGGGTTTCGCTTTCGGCGGACCGCATGTACAAAGGGCGATGCTCGAAGCCGAAGGCGTAAAATTCGGCGAGGACGGCAAAACAGATATGAAAAAATACCGTTGGGAGGCGCTGTAATGGCGGGTATATACGTCCACATACCTTTTTGCAAATCGAAGTGCCGCTATTGCGACTTTGCTTCTTTTCCCGATAAAATCCACCTTGCCGAAAGTTATATGGCGTGCGTTTACCGCGAAATGTCGATGCGCAAGGAAGATTTGAAAGACTATGAGTTCGACACTCTGTATATAGGCGGCGGCACGCCTTCCGTCGTCGATGAAAGCTATATTGCCATGCTTGTTACGGCGGCAAAAAAATATTTCAACGTTAAAAAAGGCGCTGAGATAACCATAGAAATCAACCCGGGCACGATAAGCGCGGGAAAAGTGGAAATGTATGAAAAATGCGGCATAAACCGCTATTCGGTGGGCTTGCAGACGGCTATAAACAGCCAGCTGCGCGAAATTGGCAGAATCCATACCTTAAACGAGTTTGTCACCTGCGCAAAGCTTTTGAAGGGCAAAAACTTTTCGGTTGACGTTATGATAGGGCTAAAAGACCAGACGGCGGACGACGTAATAAAGACGATTGAAGTCGCCTCCGCTTTCGGCGCAAGCCACATATCCATGTATGCGCTTTCGCCCGAGGACGGCACGCCCATATACACCGATTATCTTAACGGCGAACTTCCCGACGGCGACGAGGTTGCGGAAATGTATGAAGCGGGCGTAAAAAAACTTGAAGAGCTGGGTTTTTTAAGGTATGAGGTTTCGAATTTCGCAAAGAAAGGAAAAGAGAGCCGCCATAATCTCAATTATTGGCGGCGTGGAGAATATATAGGCTTCGGCGTCGCGGCGTCGTCCTGCATAAACAATATAAGGTTTACCAACACTTTCGATTTGGACGAATATTTCAAATGTATTCTGTCCGGGCATCTTGCCGTCAAATCGCGCGAGGAGATAGACAGGGAAGGGCAGGAGGAGGAATTTATTTTTCTTGCGTTGCGTACGGCGGCGGGAATAGATTTAGAAGAATATAAAAAGCGTTTTAATTGCGATTTTACCGAAAAGTATTCTTCGGCAATAGCGAAAACGTGTAAATATACGGAGCTTTCGGAAAAACGTTTTTATATTAAGCCCGAATATCTTTTCGTACAGAATTCGGTTATAGTAGAATTTATGAGGTAGATTATGAAGTATAGCTTTTCCAAGTCCAAAATTTCGCAGTTGAAGGAAATTATGGCGATTTACGCGTCCGCGCAGGAGTATATGGCTTCCCTCGGCAATCCGCAGTGGGGAAAGGGATTCCCCGAAGAGCATGACATACGCGAGGGGATTTTGGGCGGAATACTATATACCGTCAAAATAGACGACGAAATAGCCGCCGTTTTTTCCGCGCTTACGTTTGACGAAAATTATATTGAAATAGACGGAAAATGGCTTACCGAAGGCAATTATCTTGCCATACACCGCGTGGCGGTAGCCGAAAAATTCAGGGGAACGGGGGTAGCTACGTATGTTTTGGACGTGGCCGCGCCCCAGCTTGCGCGCCTTCGCGGAAGGACCAGCATAAGGATAGACACGCACGAAAAAAATCTGCCCATGCTTTCACTTTTAAGCAAGCTGGAATTTGTACGCTGCGGGACGGTAACGCTTTTCCGCGACGGAACTTCCCGCATTGCGTTCGAAAAACTTATTTAATCACGCCGATAATTTTTTAGTGGAAATAACTTTGCCTATACCGCCGTCCAAAAGATAGGCGGTTATGTTTTTGTTTCTGTCGCACAGTCCCACGTAATAGTAGCAGCCGTCGTCGTACAAAAGCCGCACGTAAATTTCTCCGGCGAAGTCGCGGCGGGTTTTAAGACCGTCGAAAAGTTCTTTATCATAGGCATATGCGCATTTTACCGCCTGTTCGCAGCTTATAACGCCCTTGTCCTTTACGTTCAGCGCGCGGTAAATTTTTTGCTCGCCGTCGCAGGTAAGCGTAATATCTACGCCGTCGCATTGAAGGGGCGGGGCGGAATAGGAAAGGGTGAACCTTTTATCCACAGCCTCGTAATTCATATCCGCATGCAACCCTTCAACCGAAATTTCAACGGCTGCGGGCGTCTTTGCGAATGTGACGTAAATTTCTATTAAATCGCATACGTCCCCGCAAATTCCGTCGGAGGCGTATGGTTGCTCGCGGGAAACGCAGTAAAGCTTAATTTCCGCGTCGTCGTCGCTGTACAGGTAAATTTCGCTTCTTTTTTCGGATATGTATTTTGATAAATCGACTTGTGCCGAACAGCCCGCAAGCTGGCAGATTAACACTGCCGCGCAGACGAGCGCGATAAGAAAACGTTTCATACGTTAAATATATACTCTTCGGTTTGCGAATATGAAAATAATATTTCATATTATTTAGTTGCTTTTTTTTGAAGGCTGTGATAAAATAGTTAAAATTTATACCTTACAGGAAAATCGATTGAAAAACGTAATTTCAAAAACGGCGCTTAAAGCTGTCCTGATAGTTATTATTGCCGCCGCGCTCGCCTTCGGCGTCGCAAGCCTCGGCTTTCCGCAGCATATGGCGACATTTTTCGAAAAAACAGGTAATTATAAATTTGCCACGGGCTACGCTTCCCTTGCCTATACGTATTCGGGAACGTACGAAAATCTTGCCCGATGCGTTGACGACAGTATCTTATCGGGCGACGATTCAAACATAGTAAACTTCGCTTCGCGTATGGTGGATAACGACGGATTTGGCGAATTTTGTGCCGCGCGTGACGAAACGATAAGGGCAAGCCTTGAAAACAAAGGCGTACAAGCCCATACCGATTACAGCTACAAGCAATACGTTATGGGCAACCTTGCCTGTTCCCGCTATGCCCTGGGCGACGGGGACGGCGCGCTCGGAACTGCGGCGGCGGCGCTTGAAGGGGAAGGTTTTCCCCCGAATAACGCTTTGGCCATGCTTGCGCGCAGGGCTGTAATTAACGGCGATAACGATATGAAAGCAAAATTACGGAATACAATAGAAGAAATCGAAGCGGCCCCGGACGAAGCGGAATATTACGGCGCCGTGCTTGAATTTCTCGGATAACCGACAATAACCCATTCAGGAGAAAAATATATGAGCAATAAGATTGTAAAAGAAGCATTGACTTTCGACGACGTACTGCTTGTGCCAGCGGCGTCGGATGTCTTGCCCGCGACGGTAGATTTAAGTACGAAACTGTGCAAGGGCATCAACCTGAATATTCCCCTGCTTTCGGCGGCTATGGATACCGTTACCGAAAGTAAACTCGCCATAGCCATGGCGCGCGAGGGCGGTCTTGGCATAATCCATAAAAATATGTCGATAGAAGAACAGGCTTTACAGGTGGATAAGGTAAAGAGAAGCGAACACGGCGTAATTACCGACCCTTTCCACCTCAGTCCGGAAGAACCCGTTTCGGCGGCTACCGCGCTCATGGCAAAATATAAGATAAGCGGCGTTCCCATTACCAGGGAGGGTAAGCTGGTAGGTATTCTCACAAACCGCGACCTGCGTTTCGAAACAGATTTCGACCAGCCTATCGCAAATGTAATGACAAAGGAAAACCTTGTCACCGCCCCCGAGGGCACTTCGCTTGAAGAGGCGCAGAAAATTCTCGGCAGGCACAGAATAGAAAAGCTCCCCATAGTCGATAAGGACGGCTATCTCAAAGGGCTTATCACCATAAAGGATATTGAAAAATCCATACAATACCCCAACAGCGCAAGGGATAAAAACGGCAGACTGCTTGCGGGCGCGGCAATAGGCGGCTCGCCCGACGTACTTGAAAGGGTAGCCGAGCTTGTAAAAGCGAAAGTCGATATCGTTGTCCTCGATTCGGCGCACGGTCACTCGAAAGGCATATTAAACGCAGTTGCAAAGGTTAAGAAGAAATTCCCCCACCTGCCCCTTGTCGCGGGCAACGTAGTCACGGCGGAAGCCACGCGCGACCTTATAGAAGCGGGAGCGGACGTTGTAAAAGTAGGCATAGGTCCGGGCTCTATATGCACTACGCGTATTGTTGCGGGTATAGGTATGCCCCAGCTTACGGCCATTCTCGACTGCGCCGAGGAGGCGGACAAGCTCGGTAAGCGCATAATTGCCGACGGCGGCATTAAATATTCCGGCGACATCGTCAAAGCCATTGCCGCGGGCGGCAGCGCCGTTATGATAGGTTCG
>CANRAI010000036.1 GCA_947628555.1 uncultured Clostridia bacterium
ATAACGACCAGCCCTTCGATACCCCTTTTTTCAAGCGTTCCGACGGCCTTTTTCTGCCCATCTTTCGTAAGCATTTCAAGGCATCTTGCGGTACGCAGCTTTGTGCCGCCTCTCTGGACGATATCCGAGACCGAACGCATCTCCATTTTGACCATTTCGTCCTCTATGAGTCCTTGATAGCCGCGCTCAATCCCATATACTTCCATTCCGAAATAAATGGCGGAACGAACCACCGCCCTAATGCACGCATTCATTCCGGGAGCGTCGCCGCCGCTTGTAAGTAAGCCTATTCTCTTCATAACACCTCCGAACGCCGAGATTTAAAACGCCGCAACAGCGAATGTAAATCCAACGCCCCCATCTAATAGTATAACAAAATTATATATAAATTACAACACTTTTTGAAAATTTATTTATTTTCCACATACTTAACGTCGCGCTGTTCAAGTATGGAATAAAGTTCGGCTAAAAGCCCCCTGCAATAATTTATGCCGACAGGGTATTTGTAACGTTTGTCGCCGCGGACGATTTTGCATATAAGGTCGCCGGGGTAATTGCCCAAAATTGCAATAAGCTCGTCAAAAGTTTCATCGGTCAGCGCGCCCGCGTTAATCCAAAGCGCCGCTTCGGCAGGTTTTTTCGCCTCTTTTTGCTCATTTTTGCCCTCGTTTGTATCCACTTCGGCTATTTCATCGACTATACATGAAACGCCCTTTTCGTCGTCAATATCAAGCTTACCCTTTATAATTACTATTTTATCGTTCACTACGGAAGCTTTTACCTTTTCATACACCGCGGGAAAACAAACACATTCCAGGCTTCCCCTGCCGTCTTCAAGGTTGAAAAACGCCATACTTGCGCCTGTGCGCTTTGTTGTAGTACGCCTGAAACCCGATATTATGCCTGACATAGTAATATGCATACCGTCATTTATTGAGCTATACGTGCGTATTCCGTCCTCGTCCTCGACGTAATCATTTAAAAATGAGCAGTCGAAATTACATTCGGGGAACGCATGCATGTATTTTTCGAACGGGTGGCCGCTTACGTAAACGCCCAAAACTTCCTTTTCAAGCGAAAGTTTTTCGTGGTCGGCAAATTCGGGTATGTCAGGATAACTTACGTCCAGCTTTTCTTCTTCTATGACGTCGCCGAAAAAGCTCATCTGCGCGCTCGCGCGCTGTTTGCCAATTATTTTTGCGCGTGCGCAGAGCGGCTCGTAAACTTTTGCAAGCTGCGAGCGTTTTACGCCCATTTCGTCGAACGCGCCCGAATAAATCAAGCCCTCCACAAGCCTTGAATTAAGCGTTCCCGCGCCCGCCCCGCTTTCCTGCACTTCGTTTAGTGCGTTCGTGCAGCGCAAAATGAAATCGGGAAAATCCTTAAAGAGTCCGTGCGCGTTACGCTCGGCGATTACGACGTCTATTACGCCCTGCCCTACGCCTTTCAGCGCGGAAAGCCCGAAACGCACGCCGTTCGCCTCGACGGTAAACGCCGACTTGCTTTTATTTATATCAGGCGGATATACCTCGTAATGCTTATCTTTCAGATATAAAACATATTTGGTAATTTCGTCTATTTTGTTCAGACGGTTATTTAAAAGCGCGCAGATAAACTCCTTGCAATAATATTTTTTCAGCCAGGCGGTTTGATATGCGAGCGTTCCGTAAGCCGCGGCGTGCGATTTATTAAACGCGTACGAGGCAAATCCCTCCATATCGGTGAAAATTTTATTCGCCACCTCTTCGGAAATGCCGTTATTTATGCACCCGACAATCTTCGAACCGTTGATATCGCTTATCCCGCCGTTGACGAACTTTATTTTCTGCTCCATCAGCTTCTTTTTGTCTTTTTTGCTCATGGCGCGGCGGACAAGGTCGGCTTCCCCGAGCGAGAATCCGGCAAGGTCCTGGAATATCTGCATTACCTGCTCCTGATAGACGGTAACGCCGTAGGTTACTTTGAGAATTTTTTCTTCCTGCGGGCAGTGATAGCTTATCGGTTCTTCGCCGTGCTTTCTGCGGCAGAAAGAATCTATGAACCGCATCGGACCCGGTCGGTACAGTGAAACGCCCGCAATCAGGTCTTCAAGACAGTCGGGCTTCAAATTTTTCATGAACCGCTTCATGCCGCCGGCTTCAAGCTGGAACACGCCGTCTGTGTCGCCTTCGGCAATCAGCGAGTAAGCGCCTTCGTCCTTATACCCAATTTCAGTGAAGTCGATGTCCCTGCCATGCCCTTCCTTTATATAATCCTTGCACTTTTTGATATCGGTGAGGGTGACCAGCGCGAGAAAGTCCATTTTCAACATTCCCAGTGCTTCTATTTCTTTTGCGACGAACTGCGTGGTGATATCCTCGCCGTTTCTCGACAGCGGAACATTGTCTGCAATGCGCTTTTGGCATATAACGACGCCCGCCGCGTGCATACCCGTCTGTCTGGGCATACCTTCGATTTTCAGCGCCATGTCGATAACCCGCTTCAACGTTTCGTCGGTTTCATATATTTCGCAAAATTCCTTATTTCTCACAGCTTTTAGGTCTGCTAGTTTCTGTTCGAGGTCGGCTCGCTTGTCAACATCCGTTTCGGCGTTCAGTTTTTCCTGCGCCGCGTCTATTCTTCTGCCCAAAAGGTCGCCTATGGAGGTCTTGCCGTCCATTATTTTCGTCAGCCTGTCTGTCTCCGAATAGGGCACACGCATTACCCTGCCGACGTCCTTTATGGAGTTCTTCGCAGCCATTGTGCCGAAAGTGACTATCTGGCACACGTTTTCACGCCCGTATTTCTGTCTTACATACTCTATTGTTTCCTCCCGCCTGTCGGTACAGAAGTCGATATCGAAGTCGGGCATGGAAACGCGGTCGGGATTAAGAAATCTTTCAAAAAGCAAATCGTACTGCAAAGGCTCCACGTCGGTTATGCCTATCGCATAAGCCACGATTGAGCCGACGCCCGAGCCTCGGCCCGGTCCTACGGGTATTCCGTGCTCTTTTGACCAATTTATAAAATCCCAGACTACAAGATAGTAATCCGCATAGCCCATGGAACAGATTACGTGAAGTTCATATTCCGCCCTGTCGAGCTCGCGTTTGGTAGGAGTGCCTTTTCAGTCCTTCTGCGGCAAGATTTCTCAGGTATTGCTCCGCGGTAGAGCCGTCGGGCGTCGTATAAAGGGGAATCAGCGACGTATCGCGCACGGGATTTCCCTTTTTGTCGAGGTTGAAAGCCGGCTCCGTAACTTTGTCCGCTATAATGCGGGTGTTCGAAATAGCCTGCGGCAGATTAGGAAACAGCTCCGCCATCTGGTCGCCCGTCTTGAAGTAAAATTCTTGCGTTTCGAATTTCATCCTCTTCGGGTCGTCAAGCTGTTTTTTCATCTGAATACACATCAGAACGTCCTGCATTTCGGCGTCGGCTTTTTCGATATAATGCACGTCGTTCGTCGCGACGAGCTCGGTCTGCGTTTCGGCGGCGAGCTTTACGAGTATGGGAAGAATTCTTTTTTCTTCCTCTATGCCGTGATTTTGTATTTCGATATAAAAATCCTCGCCGAAAACGCTTTTAAGGTAAAGCGCAAGCTCCTTTGCGCCGTCGTAATCATATTCGAGCAGCCGCCTCGGAATACCCCCGGCAAGGCAGGCGGAAAGGCAAATCAAGCCCTCGGAATGCTCTTTCAGAACTTTATAATCGATTTTCGGCTTGTAATAAAATCCTTCCACAAAAGCCATGGAATCGAGCTGAACGAGGTTTTTATATCCGATTTTGTTCTTTGCAAGTAATATTAGGTGTTCGGCAGTGTTGGAAGTTTTATCGTGCATATCCTTTGTCATGTAAAACTCACAGCCGATTATGTATTTGATGCCCGCAACCGACGCTTTTTCCGCAAGTTGCAGCGTTCCGTACATATTGCCGTGGTCGGTGATACATACGGTGTCGATACCGTTCTTCTTGCAATAATCTATTAAATTGTCAATTTTGCATGCGCCGTCCAGAAGCGAGTATTCAGTGTGCAGATGCAGATGTACGAAATCCGTCATATTTCTTCCTCAATCCTGACTGAGCGATTGCGCTATGTCAAGAATTTTTCTCATTCTGTGGTTTAAGCAGCTTTTTGAAATTTTCAGCCTGTCCGAAAGCTCTTGCATAGAGGCGTTAGTGTCCGCAAGTCGGCACATTGCAACGTCGAAAACAGGGCGGTCAAGGCTTTTCAGTCCTATCGTGTCGGCAATGATTTCAATCGCACGAACCTGTTTTACCGAGGCGGTAACCGTCTTGTCTATGTTTGACACCGAACAGTTGGTCACTCTGTTGGCGTTGTTCTGCCTGTCCTTTGTTTCGACGATTTTACCGAGCTTATCAAGACATTTATAGCAAGACATTATATTCAACAGGTCGGAAATCACCTCTTTGCTTTTGACGTAAACTACGGCGGAATCCTTACGGGAAACAAGTTTTGCAAGCACCTCGAATTCGGCGAGAATGTCGCAGAAATCCGCGGCGGCTATTTTACTTGAAAAAACTATTTCGAAATGGTAACCCGTTCTGCTATAACTGCCCTCATCGGGAAGCGTACAGCTGCCTCCGCCCAAAAAAGCGCCTTTAAGATAGTTTATCATAGAACTTTCGTCCGCGACTGACTTTTCGGAAATTCCCAAATTGACGTATTTCCCGTCCTCATCTACGCCGATTATACCGAGTTCGGTCAAAAGCTTTTCTGAAGCTTCGCTTACACATTCGAAAGCGAGCTTGTCCCTTCCGCTCAAAACGTCAAATTTAGCGCCGGATACCGTGACCTGTAAGCCGAAAACGCTTTCAAGAATGTCGGTAAAAAATTCTGCGGTATGTTCGTTTTCGGTAACGATTTCAAATCCGTAAATCCCGCCCCGGGACAAAACGCTGCCGCTTGTGCGGATAAAAGCCGAAAGCATGCAAAGCGCCGCCGACCTTTCGGGGGCAGCGGAAATTATTTCGTTTTTGATTTCTTCGGTGAAGTTCATAATATTACAAATTTTTGGATTTATATTCGGAAAATCTGAATTTAGGAAGCCGCCCGTCTATGTTGTCTATCGACTCCAACGGGATTTCGGCGGTCTTTAAAAGTTCTTCGGCAATTTTTGTATCCCCCACTCTGTCGGAAGAATGTGCGTCGGAATCTATAACGAATCTTACGCCCGTCGATGCCATTAAATTAAGTTCTTCTGCGGAAATATGCCGCTTTTTCGTATTGATTTCGATGTAAGTTCCGTAATCCGCGCAGCATTTCGCCACTTCTTCAAGGTTGCAGTAACATTTATAATTTATATGCGTAAGTATGTCGATAGGGTTGTTTTTGATTGCGTTAATATAGGCTTTGGTGGTATTTTCGATAACTTTTCGGGATGGTTTTTTGCCAAATTTATAAGCCGTATAATTTCTCATCATAAGGTTGTACATATCGGACAATTTTCTGAATTTCAAGACCTCGTGAATACCGCATAAAAATATGTCGAAGTATTGCAAGTCATCCCTGCCCATATCCGTATCGCCGTCAAGGGAAATAAGATTGCTCTCCATTCCCATTAGAACTTTAACGCCCGTAAGTTTTTCCGCTTCTTCACATTCCCTGCGCAGGTCGGAAAGTTTTTTCCGTTTCAATCCGAAAAGCAAATGGTTAAAGCCGTGGTCGGTTATTGCAATTTCCTTTAAATCAAGTTTTTTTGCGGCCCGCGCGTTTTCCAAAACAGTATTTTTACC
Source organism: uncultured Clostridia bacterium (assembly GCA_947628555.1). GTDB lineage: Bacteria > Bacillota > Clostridia > Christensenellales > Borkfalkiaceae > Coproplasma. The sequence goes on from CANRAI010000036.1 coordinate 5,734, forward strand.
GTGCGAGTACGGCGTATGAGTATGGTAATCAGCCGAAAGTATCATTGAAATCTCCTATGTACGCAACTTCTTCGTCAAGCAAAATCCCCTTCTTAATTCTTACGGTTTCCTTGACAAGCTTAATAAGGTTATAGACGTCGAGCGCGGAGTTACCGCAGTTTATTATAAAGTTTGCATGAATTTCGCTTACGCGCGCCCCGCCTGATTTAACGCCTTTAAGCCCGCACTCCTCAATCAGTTTGCCCGCGGAAATTCCTTCGGGATTTTTAAATACGCAACCGCAGCTTTTCCCCTTGGGCTGGCCGGCTCTTTTATTCAGATAAAAAGCAATTTTTTCTTCAACGTCTTCCCGCGACGTTCTGTCAACTTTTAGTAAAACGCATAAAATTATGCTATTTATGTCACGCATAGTACTATGCTTATAGCCAAATCCGCATAAATTTTTACTGAAATTGCGCAGTTTTCCGTCATACAGAGCGACGGATTCAATAATATCGGACATAAATTTTCCGCCCGCGCCGCCGTTCATATATGTTAAGCCGCCTATGCTTGCCGGTATTCCCGCAAGAAATTCAAGACCCGTCAGCCCCGCGGATTTACAATAATTAAGAAGTTCTCCTACCGTCGTGCCGCTTAAACAAGAAAGATACTCGCCGCCTGTCTTGAAAATACCTTTAAGCCCGTTGGTCGAAATTATATATCCGTCGTAAAATTTATCTGACGCGAGAATATTAGAACCGTTTCCGAGCACAAAAAACTTTTCCCCGCAAAATTTAAGCGCGTCGAAAGTCCTTATTGCTTCCTCTTCCGTCTTGGGAAAGAATGCCGCAATGCATTTACCGCCCAAACCGTACGTCGTATTTTTGGATAAATCGAACCCGTCGGTCCGCTCGATATCTCCGAGTTTTGAAAACAGTTCCTTTCGGTCCAATCTGTTACCTTTCTATATTACCATTTTTTTATTGCTTTTACAATTATTTAAGTAAACTTTTCAGTTTTTTTATGTCCGAATTTGCGATGGCCTGTAAAATTTCCGTTTTTGCGCCTCGGCTTACGGGAGAAGATATTTTACACTCGTATTCGAGGTTTTCAAGCTCCCCCAATTCTCCGTCGTAAAGTTTTGTTGCGCCCATCAAGCCTATTTTTTTCAGCTCCGCGCTTTTCGAAAGTAGATATTTAATAAAATTCTCCGCATAGTGCTGTTTTTCGGCGCTTTTAGAGGTTACCGAAATGTTCTGATACAAATCGTTAAATTCGTTTACAGGCTTTATTTTAAAACTTACGCCGCGGGTATTCAGCCTGAAAACGTCCCTTTGCGTGCCGAGAAGATATTTGTATTTACCTGCGATAAGACTGACGTACGCCCCCGTAGGCTTTTCAACGGCTGCGCCCGAAACCCCGCATAATAACCCCGCTGCGGACGATAAATTATCAATTCCACCGTTTATTACCGTATTTTCCGCGCTGATATCGGTAAAATCCGCGCTTTCGTTAACCGTCAAAAAACAATATCCGCCGTGCGCCCAGATAAAATACGGCGTCTTTCCGACTATCAAACTTTCAAGCCCGCTCATCCCCGCGCCGTATGAAATCAAATCGGGAACATTGCCCGCCTCGATATTTTCAAGCGCCGCGGACGAGGACAGGGAAGTTACGTTGATATAACAACCGTTTTCCTTTGAAAAACTGTTGCCTATGTTTTGCAGATAACCTGCTCTCGACCCCTTGCCACCTTCGAATCCGTCTATCTGCCATACGGAAAGCGCGATGAGCTTCTTCGCTTTTCCGTCGTCTTTTGAATTTTTAAAAATTATCATAAGCGGCGCGCTTATCAGAATTGCCGCGCACAGCACAAAAAATATCGTTCTTACAATAATTTGGTTCTTTTTTCGGGGCATATACTATTTTATTAAGAATTTCGTCCGAAAATACCCCGAATCACCCCTAAAAAACATAGGGAGTATTCAATAAAATTGAATACTCCCCCGCTCATCCGCCAAAACGTAACAACGCTTTAACAAATAAGCTATATATTAAAGCGTTGCCGCTTGTAAAAATATCTTGCGCAACAATTATGTTTATATGCGCTATTTCATAATATTTTAGAAGTTCTTAAAATGTTCTTTTCAAACAGCCATTTATTGAACATAGTCGAAAAAATTGTTCTAAAATAGAAGCCCAAAGCCATAAACAGCACGGCAGGGACGATTAAACCTAAAATAAGCGCTATTGCGCCGTTGGCGTTAAAAGGATATTGGATTAAATTCAGGTTATGCATAACTAATTGTGCGAAAAAAAACAAGGCGCAGTCTAAACATATAAAACTTAAAAAAAATAAAGCGCTGGTCAAAATATAAAGACCTTTATGTTTCGAAATAAATTGCCATACCAAAATATGTTTTTCCCGCCAGGGCAATTTTTTAAATACCGTTAAATCACAGACCGAGCCGCCGCCTATCAGATAATCCGCAGTTACGCCGAGCAATCCGCAAATCCTGCCCAAAGTCTGCAAATCAGGTTCCGAAGTGCCGCGCTCCCAGCGTGAAACCGCTTGTCTTGTTAAATATAGCTTTTCGGCAAGCTGTTCCTGCGTATAACCTTTATTTTTTCTCGCTTCTGTCAATTTTTGTGAAAACATTTGCCACCTCTGAAAAGAATTATACTTTTATCGGCTTAAATTTTCAAGGAAAATACGAAAAACGCGGCGCAATCGTTTGTTGCGCCGCGTTTTTTTATTTAGTTTACGATTATTCTTCTTCGTCCTCAGGCAAATCGACATTGTGATAAACATCCTGAACGTCGTCCAGCTCGTTAAGTCTGTCGAGCATTTTAGTGAACTGTTCAAGTTTTTCGCCGTCGAGAGTGATATAATTTTGCGGAATCATTTTAATTTCCGCTTCAAGGAAAGTAACGCCCTTGCCCTCGAAGTATTGACGGGCAGCCGACCACTTTTCAGGCGTTGTATAAACTTCATATACGTCCTCTTCGACGGTATAATCTTCGGCTTCGGCTTCAAGGCAGTATTCCATCATAGTATCTTCGTCTAAGGAAACCGTCCTTTCTATCACAAAAATTCCTTTGTTATCGAACATATATGAAACGCAGCCCGTATTCCCCATTTGACCGCCGCACTTTGTCATTGCCGACCGTACGTCGCCTGCCGTTCTGTTTACATTGTCCGTAAGCGTTTTTACTATTACCGCCGCGCCGCCCACGCCGTAGCCTTCGTAGGTCAACTCCTTATATTCTTTACCTGCAAGTTCGCCCGCCGCCTTGGCTATCGAGCGTTTTATCGTATCATTGGGCATGTTTGCGGCTTTCGCCTTGGCGATTACGTCCGCAAGTTTTGAATTGGTTTCAGGATTGGGATTATTTTTCGCCGCAACGGCGATTTCCCTTCCCAACTTAGTAAACATTGCGCCGCGCGCAGCGTCCGTCTTGCCTTTCTTTGCCTGTATATTGTGCCACTTGGAATGTCCTGACATAATTAAACCTCACTTAAACTCTTTTAAAACATACATTGCAATTCCCGCGGATACGGCTGCATTAAGACTTTCACAACTTTCGGCCATGGGAATTTTCACCTTGCAATCAGCTATCTTTAATATATCGTCGCAAATTCCCGCGCCCTCATTGCCTATACAAATACAAAACTTTTCGGGCGGACGGAATTTAAATATATTTTCTCCGTCCATATCAGCGCAAATCAATGGAACGCCCTTAAGCGCAGAAAAAATTTCAGTGTCCGACCCTTGATAAATTTCAGTGAAGAAAATTCCGCTCATACTTGCGCGAACTGCTTTAGGCGAATACGGATCCGTACAGCCTATCATATAAATTTCCCTGTAACCCGCCGCATTAGCAGTTCTTATTATTGTGCCCAGATTGCCCGGATCTTGCAGCCTGTCAAGAAGAATACAGCTTCCCGAAGGCGCTTTCAACTGCATTTTAGGAATTTTTACGGTTGCAATAACTCCCTGCGGCGTCTTTTCTGAAGAAATAAACGCAAAAACTTCCTCGCTGACGACAATCGGTGAAATGAAATTTTCCGCAAGTTTTTCGGTACAAATTACCGAATCAACCTCTCCGCCTGCGGCTATACATTCTGTTACGGGCTTTATACCCTCGACA
>CANRAI010000037.1 GCA_947628555.1 uncultured Clostridia bacterium
CGCTGTCCCGACTGCGGCAGAGAGGTAAAGCCCGCACGCGAGGAAGCGTATTTTTTTAAAATGGGCAAGTACGCAAACAGGCTTGTAAAGCACATACTAACGCACCCGCAGTTTATCAAACCCGCGTCGAGGAAGAGGGAGATGATGAATAATTTTCTTCTTGCCGACGAATTTATAGGCAAGCCGGACGAAGAGCTTCTCGCCGCCGTAGAAAACGGCACGCTGAAAACAAAATTACAGGATTTGTGCGTTTCCCGCTCCACGTTCAAGTGGGGTATTCCCGTAGATTTCGACGATAAGCACGTCGTTTATGTTTGGCTTGACGCGCTTGTAAACTATCTTACGGGCATAGGCTACGACGGCATGGGAAATTCCGAGCAATACTATAAACTTTGGCCCGCCGACGTGCATATTATCGGCAAGGATATAATCCGTTTCCACACAATTTATTGGCCCATATTCCTTATGGCGTTGGGCGAAAAACTGCCCGAAACGGTGTTCGGGCATGGGTGGCTTTTGCAGGGCGGCGACAAGATGTCCAAATCGAAGGGCAACGTAATTTATGCGGACGATTTGGCGGATATCTTCGGCGTTGACGCTACCCGTTATTTCGTTTTGCACGAAATGCCCTACGCCGACGACGGAATTATCACTTGGGAGCTTGTCTGCGAAAGGGTAAATTCCGACCTCGCCAACACTTTGGGCAATCTTGTGAAACGCACCGTTTCCATGACAAACCAATACTTCGGCGGTACTGCCGAAAGAACGGAAGAAGGCGGCGAAACGGACGAAGATTTCAAGCGCGCTATATCCTCGGTTGCGGAAAGCGTTTCGGAAAAAATGAACGAATACAAGGTGGCGGACGCGCTGGATATAATAATTTCGCTGTTCCGCCGCGCAAACAAATATATAGACGAAACCACGCCGTGGCTTCTCGCGCGCGACGAAGGAAAAAAATCGAGGCTTTCAAACGTATTATATAACCTAATTTCGGCAATCGAAGTCGGCGCAAACCTGTTAAAGCCGTTTATGCCCGAAACGTCCTTGAAAATTCTTTTTGAAATAGGCGGAAAGGAGAGGGCGTTCGAAACGCTTTCGGCTTTCGATTATGCCGAGGACTACACGGTTACGCCGTCGCCTTCCACGCTGTTCGAAAGGATAAAATTCGACGACATTAAGCCGAAAATAGAAAAAATCGAACAGGCTCAGATTGCCGAAAACTCACCCGCCGACGAAAAATGCAAATCGCCCGCGACAATAGACGATTTCGACAAAATAGAAATGCGCGTCGGCACGGTCATTGCCTGTGAGGCGGTAAAAAAGAGCAAGCTTTTGCACGAAACCGTAAAGGTGGGCTCGAAAACTTTATCCGTGCTTTCGGGAATAGCCAAATATTATACTGCCGAGGAAATGGTCGGCAAAAAAGTTATAGTTGTGACGAACCTGCCCCCCCGCGAGATGAAGGGCATTATGTCGGAGGGTATGATTGTCTGCGCCGAAGCGCCCGACGGCACTTTGTCGCTCGTATCGCCCGAAAAGGACGTTCCCGACGGGAGTTTGCTTTCGTGAATTATATTGACGTTCACTGTCACCTCGACGGAGACGCGTACGGCGACGTTTCCGCGCTGACGGAAAAAATCAGGGCGGCGGGCGTAAAAAAAATCATAGCCGTAGGCTACGATTTGGAAACTTCGCTGTTTTCCCGCGGGCTTGCCGAGAAATATGATTTTTGCTATTTCACGGCGGGATTTCACCCTACCGAGCTTAAAAATTATTCGGAAACGTCCCTTGATAAAATTTCTTCGCTCGCTTCCCATCCCAAATGCGTCGCGATAGGCGAAATCGGGCTCGATTATCATTATCCGGACACGGATAAGGCTTTGCAGCGCGAGGTATTTTTAAAACAGTTGGAGCTTGCATATTCTTTGGGACTGCCCGTGCAGATTCATTCGCGGGATTGCGCGGAGGACATGCTTACGCTTTTAAAAGAGAACGCCCGTCTTTTGAAAAACGGCGCGCTTTTGCATTGCTATTCCCATTCTACCGAAATCGCCTTAGAACTTGAAAAATTAGGTTTATATTTCAGTTTCGGCGGAACAAGCACTTGGCGCGGCAGCAAAAAGGCGAGGAGAACCATAGCCGCTTTAAAAGAAAGCCGCCTTCTTACGGAAACGGATAGCCCCTATCTTCCCCCCGAAAGCATATACGGAACGTTTCCCAACACTCCCGCAAGCATACCCGAAATTTTAAAAAATATGGCGGACGTACGCGGTATTTCGGAAGAATATATGGCTGAAAGGGTGTGGGAAAACGCCCATATCCTGTTTAAAAAATTATAAAATCAAAGCCCACAAATGTGGGCTTCTTTATCATAGGTATATTTGGTTTGTAACTCGGGCTATATAAATGCAATTAACGGCTTTTATACGTTGCCGGACAAACCGGAAGTAAGCTTTTAAATAGCTTACGTTAGTAGTTTGGCGCGAAAAACGCAATACATACCCCAAAATCGGCGGCTAAATTATGGAAAACAACGTAAAAGATACACTGCGGGAGACGGGTTTTAATTTTAAAAAACGCCTCGGCCAAAACTTCATAACGGATAAAAATCTGCTTGAATCGATAGTGCGGGAAGCGGGCGTCGGAGATGCGGATACGGTTGTCGAAATCGGCTGCGGCGCAGGTACTTTGACGCGCGTTTTGGCCGAACATGCGAAAAAAGTCATAGGTTTTGAGGTGGACGGCGACCTGCGACCCGTGTTAAGCCGTACGCTTTCGGGAGTGGAAAACGCCGAGATTTTTTTCAAAGATTTTTTAAAGGTCGATTTGCGGGACTTTGAAAAGGAATACGGCGGGTATTCTGTCGTGGCGAATATACCGTATTATGTTACAACTCCGCTTATCACTAAAATTCTCGAAGAAAGCAAGCTTTGCAAATCGCTTACGGTAATGGTGCAGGAAGAGGTGGCGGAACGGCTTTGCGCGCGTGAAAATACGCCCGAATACGGCGCTATAACCGCCGTAATCGCTCTGCGCGCCTCTGCCGAAATAGTAAAAAGAGTGCCGCGGGAGATGTTTATTCCACGCCCCAACGTTGACAGCGCCGTGGTGAAAATGACGGTGGAAGACGGCAGAATCGCCGTTGACGACCCCGAAACCTATAAAAAGACGGTGCATGCCGCCTTTCGTTCGCGCCGTAAAACGCTTGAAAACAATCTTGTAAGCTGTTTCGGGTTGCCAAGGGAAATCGCGCGGGAAATTCTCTTTGAAAGCGGCATAGCGCCCAAAGCCCGCGGTGAAACCTTATCCCCCCGACAATTTGCCCGCTTATCGGATGTTTTGCACGCCCGCTTGCTAAAATAACGGCGTTAAAAACGCTAAAACCCGTCCTTCCGTTTTTAAACTACGATTTTCGGCTTGAAATTAAAAATAATTATTGACAAATGTAAAAATTTGTAATATAATGTTTATACAATAAAATTTCGGTATAAGAGGGAGTAATTTGCGCTTGCGGGGTAAGCCGCGGGCGTAACGAACCGTCAGAACGGCGATATTTTCGTCCGGATAGTTTTAAAATGTGACTCACACATATGCGTTAAGGTATAATGTGCGGGTCGTTTTTTTATGCCGAATATAAAATGAAGGAGAAATTTATGATTTTCGTACTTATCACAACCTTTGTATTCCTTGCCGTAATTTTCGGCGCAGCGTTTATCTTTATTTGGAATTACGGCAAAAAAAGACGCCAAAGCGGCAAAAAGCCAATACATATGGCAATTCCCGCCGTTATGCTTGCGGTGGGGTTAATCGGAATGGCGCTTTTACCCGGTTCCTTCCACACCGTTAATGCGGGTGAGGTCGCAGTGGTAAAAAGAATGGGCGTTATTACAAAAGTTGAGCAGCCGGGCACTTATTTTGATTTTTGGGCTGTCAACCAATATGAGATTTATGACGCGAAAGTCCAGCAGATTTCAATAACGGACGACGCATATACCGCCGACGCGCAGTCCATGCAGATATCCATGGTCGTACAGTTCCAAATCCGTCAGGATAACGTTAAGGAAATCGCGCTGAATTACGGCGGCTTGCAGTCGCTTACCAATCTTATCCAAAGCGTGGCGCTCGAACGCACTAAAAGCGCGCTTTCTCAATATGCCGCGGAAAAACTGATTGAAGAGCGTAACTCGCTTTCTCCTCTCGTCGAAACCGTTGTCGAGGAGGCGATAGGCGAAAAATATTATGTAACCTTTAAAAGCGCGGTGCTTACGGATATCACTTTCTCGGACGCATTCGAGGCAGCCGTCGAAGCGAAGATGATGGCTCAGCAGGAAAAATTGCAGGCGGAATACGAAAACGAAAAGAAAAAGGAACAAGCCGACACCGAACTTTATATAGCCGAACAGCAGGCAAAAGCTTTGGTTGCGAAAGCCAAGGCGGAAGCGGACGCAAAGATTGAAGAAGCTACCGCAGAAGCGCGTTCCATTATGCTGAAAAGCGTTGAAATAGCGCGTATGCTCGGCTATGAGATTAACGAAATCCAAAACGAAATTACCGCCGGGGACGGCACGGTAATAACCGAAATCACATACGAAATAGTGTTTGACGACCACCATACGGGCGCGGATATCGCCGAATATCTTAAATATATAGAATATCTTTCCAAATGGAACGGCGAACTTCCCAAGGTTTGGACGGGCGAAGGCGGATTTATGATAACCGTGCCTGCGGACGGCGCGGCTACGGAAGGTTAATACGGAAAACCAAAAGAGTAGTCGGCAATAATAATCAAGAAAACGCCGCGCGGGCTTTCAAGCCCGCGCGGCTATCGTAATCCGCCCGTTTTTTAAAGGTTAATTTTTAGTTGCAAGCCAGACCATTAAAACGGTCACGTCCGCGGGGTTCACGCCGGAAATCCTGCCAGCCTGCCCCAGTGTGAAAGGGCGCACGCGTTCCAGCTTTTCGCGCGCTTCAAGCCTTAGGCCGCCGATTGAAGAATAATCGATATCGGGCGGCAATCTTTTTTGTTCGAGTTTTTGGGCGCGCTCTATCTGCCGCGCGTTCTTTTTAAGGTAACCTTCGTACTTTACCGTGGCCTCCGCGCTTTTGACTAATTCCTGCGGAGCGTCCCGCAAAATGCCGAAAAAGTCGCATATGTCCTTTATTTTTGCCCCTCGGCGGATAAGGTCCGCATAGGTAAGACCGCCCGCAGTGCCCGAAATAGAGTATTTTTTCAAAAATTCTGCGCACGCGCCCGACTGCGGCTTGCCGTCAAGTCTATTTAAAACGTCGTCGTACCAGGCAAGGCGCATGAAGTAAAGCTTACCGCGTTCTTCGGTAAAAAGCGGAGTGCCCATTATTTTGGGCGTAAGGCGGAAATCCGCCGTGTCTTGCCTTAACGAAACGGAATATTCCGCGCGCGAGGTCATCATTCTGTACGGTTCGTCCGTGCCTTTGGTTACAAGGTCGTCTATAAGCACGCCTATATATCCCTCGTCCCGCCCGATTATCAAAGGTTCTTTGCCCAAAATTCCGAACGCGGCATTGATTCCCGCAATAAGCCCCTGCGCCGCGGCTTCCTCATAGCCCGAAGTGCCGTTAATCTGCCCCGCCGTATAAATTCCCGCCGTCTTTTTAAATTCAAGGGTAGGATATACGTCAAGCGTATCTATGCAATCGTATTCTATGGCATAGGCGTATCTCATTATGTCGCAGTTTTCCAGCCCTTTCACGGAGCGGTACATCTTTTTCTGGACGTCGTGCGGCATGGAGGACGACATCCCCTGCACGTAAATTTCATTTGTGTCCGCGCCTTCGGGTTCAAGGAAAATCTGATGCCTTTCCTTATCTGCAAACCGCACTACTTTCGTTTCTATCGAAGGGCAGTATCGCGGCCCCGTGCCCGTTATTTCTCCGTTATAAAGGGGGGAACGTTCAAGGTTGTCTTTGATTATACCGTGCGTTTGCGCATTTGTATATGTTATAAAGCATTGCCGCTTGTTTTCGGGCTGGCTTTCGTGCAGGAAAGAAAAAGCGCCTATGTTTTCCTCGCCGTCCTGCGCCTGACATTCGCCGAAATTTACGGTGCGGCCGTCAAGTCTTGCGGGAGTGCCCGTTTTGAATCGCCTTATGTTGAAGCCGAGCCTTATAAGACAGCCGGTAAGGGCGGTAGCGGGGGCGAACCCGGCGGGACCGCTTTTTTTGCGCACTTCCCCCGTAACAGTTTCGGCGTTGAGATATACGCCCGTCGCAATAATCACGGCTTTACATTCCAGAATACCTCCGTATTCCGTTTTAACGCCGCACGCCCTGCCGTTTTCGACAAGGATATCTACGGCTTCCCCCTGAATTATACGCAGATTTTCACAGTTTTCAAGCGTGCGCTTCATCTCCCTGTGGTAGGCGTTTTTGTCGCATTGGGCGCGCAGGCATTGCACGGCTTCGCCCTTGCCTTCGTTCAGCATGCGTATTTGTATTGCCGTTTCATCTGCGCATATCGCCATCTGCCCGCCGAGCGCGTCTATTTCCCGTACAAGATGCCCTTTTGCGGTGCCGCCTATGGAAGGATTGCACGCCATGAACGCTATGCTGTCGAGATTTAATGTTAAAACGGCGGTTTTAAGCCCCAGCCGCGCCGCAGCCAGCGCCGCCTCGCAGCCCGCGTGACCCGCGCCTATAACTACTATATCGAATTTTCCCTCAATAAAGTCCATATCCGTAAATTATTATTGCCCGTTTCTTACGGGCAATAAAAGTAAGGTTTATTTTTAAGTCGGTTTATTTTTTAAGAATTATATTCTTTATGTCGTCAACGTCTTTTGCTATTTTGTCGTTTACGCGGCACATTTCGTCAACCTTGTCGCGCGAGTAAAGGATAGTGGTGTGGTCTCTTCCGCCCAGCTCTTTTCCCACGGCAATCAGCGGCAGGGTCAAAAGTTCGCACATAAGGTAACAGCATATCTGCCTCGGGATAACTATTTCCTTTTTCTTGCTTTTGCCTATAAGGTCGGTTTTGGAAATTTTGTAATACGCCGTTACGGCGGAAATTATGCTCTCGGGCGTGGCTTCCTCCGTGCCTTCGGATACGGCTTCGTTCAGCGCGCTTTTCGCCAAGGCGACGGAAATGGGCTCTTCGTGCAGTTTGGAAGCGAATATGACTTTCGTCAGCCTGCCTTCCAGCGTCCTCACGTCGTCGCCCGAATCCTTCGCAAGGAAATGCAGCACGTCGTCGGGGACGAGACACTTTTTTTCCAGCGCCTTGCGCTTTAAAATCGCGACTTTCGTTTCGTAGTCGGGGGGGAGCATATCGAACAGCAGTCCGCCCGAAAAACGCGTCCTTAACCTTTCTTCCAGCTGCGTCAGTTCCTTCGGCGGATGGTCGGAAGAAATTACAATCTGTTTGCCTTTGGAAACAAGCTCGTTAAATGTATGGAAAAATTCTTCCTGAACGGCTTTTTTGCCCTCGATGAACTGAATATCGTCGATAATAAGTACGTCCGCACTGCGGTAATGCCGCCTTAATTTACTGCTTTTGTCGCGCGCTTCGGCGCCGCGGCTTGTAAACATGGTGTCTATAATTTCGTTCACGAACTGTTCGCAAGTTACGTAAATTACTTTAAGCTGCGGCTTGTTTTCGACTATGCTGTTGGCTATCGCCTGAATAAGATGGGTCTTTCCGAGGCCCGTTCCGCCGTAAATAAAAAGCGGATTGTACGTGCCCGCCGGGTCCTCCGCAACCGATTGCGCCGCCGCGAACACAAATTCGTTGGACTTGCCCACGACAAAACTTTCGAAGGTATATTTTTTGTCGAGATTTGCGGGCGGCTCTGCTTCTTCGTCGGGCGAGTTGTAGCTGAAACCGTCGCTGCCCTCGACTTTAAGCCTGAAATCCACAAGCCCCACGTCCGCTCTTATAACGGCGTCGCGGATTTTTTCGGCGAGCGTACCCGTTATGTATTTCGCGAACAGCTCGGTAGGGGTTTCGAATACGATATATCTGCCGTCGATTTCGACGGGTTTAAGCTTTTCTATGTACGTCGTAAACGTAATGGGCGTCACCAATTCCCTGATTTTTTCCTTTATAGGCAGATAAATAAAATCCAAGTTTCCCTTTTCTTCCATAACGCGTCAAATATCCTTTGAAATTCCGAAAAATTCTGATATAATAGTATAGTCGAAACCGCTTGAAGCAATTATAATACAAAAATCGATTAAAATAAAGTATTTTGACGGAAAAATGCGCATAAAAAATTTGAATTTGAAAAATTTCAGAAATTATGCCGACGAACGCATAGAATTTTCTGACGGCTTGAACGTGATATACGGTAGAAACGCCCAGGGCAAAACCAACTGCGCGGAGGCGGTGTATTATCTTTGCACGGGCACTTCTCCGCGGGCAAGAAGGGATAAACAGCTTATCCGCCGCGGGGAGGACTACGCCGAAATTTCCGCCTGTGCCGAGGGAAGATACGGTGCCGTCGAAATATACGCGAAAATCACCGAAAACGGAAGGGAGATAAGGGTAAACGGCAATAAAATCGCGCGCAACGCAGACATTCTCGGCAATCTGTATTCGGTTTTCTTTTCCCCGCAGGAATTACGGCTTATCCAGGACGGTCCCGAAGAACGCCGCCGTTTCCTTAACGTATCAATATCCCAGCTTTCGCGCCCGTATTATATCGCGCTTATCCGCTACAACAGGATTCTGGAACAGCGCAATAATCTTTTAAAAGACAAAAATCTGAATACGGTTTTTGAATTATTGCCCGTTTGGGACGGCGAATTGAGCAAATACGCCGCCACGATTGCCCGCCGCCGCGCAGACTTTATAGAACAGCTTGCGCCCGTCGCCGCGGAAATACATTCGGCGTTGACGGAAGGCGCGGAAAGACTTGAAATAAGACCGGAAAAAAAATACAAGGGAAGCGAGGAAGAGTTAAAAGAACGCATATATACCGAGCTTTCGGAAAATTACGAAAGGGACATACGCCTCGGATTCACCGCATCGGGACCCCACCGCGACGACGTGGAAATCGAGATAGACGGCGCGGACGCCAAGTCCTACGCTTCGCAAGGGCAGACAAGGACGGCCGCGCTTTCAGTAAAACTTGCCGAAGTGGAAATTTTTAAGCGGCTTTCGGGGGAATATCCCGTGCTCGTCCTCGACGACGTGATGAGCGAGTTGGATTTGCCCAGAAGAAAAAAACTCGTGTCATATACGCAGGGATTGCAAACCGTTCTGACCTGCACACACGCCGAGCGGGTATTGTACGGACTTGAAACGCACAAGATACGCATTGAAGGGGGGAAAGTAAAAAAATGAGGGCGGATTTCCATATTCATACAAACGCGTCTGACGGATATTTTACGCCCGAAGAAGTTGTAGAACACGCCCTCGCCGCCAAACTTTCCGTACTGTCCGTAACCGACCACGATACGGTTTTCAATACTTTAAAAGTAAACGCGTTATGCGAAAATTGCCGTTTGAAGTCGGTTGCGGGCGTGGAAATTTCCGCATATATCGGCAACGTTAAAATCCATACTCTCGGCTACGGTTTCGACCCCGAAAACGTCGGTTTTTTGCGGTTTTTGGAAACTCTGCGCGAGGGCGGCGAAATACGCGCCGCAAAGATAATTGAAAAATTGAACGCCGCGGGGGTTAAAATAACTTATGAAGACGCCGCCGCGGAAAGGGCTTTCCCCCAAACCCCGCTGCACGCCATGCACATAGCGCGGGCGGCGGTAAAAAAGGGTTACGAAAAGGACAGGTACGCTTTTTACAAAAAGTACATGATGTTCGGCCGCCCCGCATATTCCAATATTTACCGCCCTTCGCCCGAACAAGCAATAAGCGAAATTT
>CANRAI010000038.1 GCA_947628555.1 uncultured Clostridia bacterium
TTCCTCGGCAAGTGGGCGAAGCAACAGTTCAATTCCGATTTTCTTTTCGTCACCCACTACCTTTCCAAAAAACGTCCCTTCTATACCATGGACGACCCCGACGACCCCGAAGTTACCCTTTCATTCGACCTTCTTTTCCGCGGCATCGAGATTACGAGCGGCGGACAGCGTATCCACGATTATAATATGCAAGTCGAAAAAATGAAGAAACTCGGAATGGACCCCGCTCAGTTCGAAACATATCTTATGCTTCACAAATACGGCGCGCCCCCCCACGGCGGGCTCGGTTTGGGGCTTGAAAGGCTTACCATGCACCTTTTGGGATTCAAGAACGTGCGCTATGCGGCTATGTTCCCCAGGGATATCAACAGGGTTACACCTTAAATTTTCAATGATGTTATTGCAGAAAAAATCTGCGGCGCAAATTTTTGCGCCGCAGATTTTTTCGTAATTTCTTGCATTTCATTCAAAAAATAATTATTTATAAATATTATAAGCCAACTTGTGTAATCAACCTAACTTGTACTTCCGCGCTACTATCTTATAGGCGAACATCATAATTTTGGGGCGAAGGAACGCAGGCATATAAATTACGGAAAGCGGATAGCCGCGGAAACGGATAAGATTGTACATCTTCTTGTCGTAACGCTTGATTTCTTTCCACATGTCCCGCGCCGCGCGCCTTCTCTCCTTCGTATTTATGCCCCAGGTGAACATAAGCGTGTTCATCATAACAGCGTGCAGGTCGTGGATAAGATATTTTTTCATCCCCTTTGGCAAAGTTTTTAAAAAATCGTATTTATGCGCCTTGCACATGATAAGCTGAACCTTTATCTGCTGCTCGTACCGTTTCATGCACGTATGAATATTTATAGATTGCCCGTCCCTGCCTATGTAGTACTGATAAAGGTTTACGTTCAGATAAAAAGCTTTTCGCATATACGGAATGGGCGCATATGCGTAAATATTATCCACATAAAAAGTATGTTCGGGAAGATCGACGTAATGCTCGCGCAATTTTTCCGTATTATATATCAGGGAATGCATCATAAGCGTGCGCGCAAAGTGGAAAGTGCCCACTTTATCCCAATTTACAAAGCCCTCGTTAAGCTGTTTTTTATAATCGCTAACCCACGCCGTATGGTCGGAATCGTGCACATATACATAATTGCATATATATAAGTCGGGCAAATTGCCCTCATTTAGATGTTCCCTTATCTTATCGAGCAGGGTTAAAAGAGCATTTTCGTCCAGCCAATCGTCGGAATCGACGATTTTCAAATACAGACCCGCGGCATTATGAACGCCGACGTTCACGCCCGAACCATGCCCGCCGTTTTCTTTATCGACGACCCTGACGACCGTCGGATATTTTTCTTCGTATTCGTGCGCAATCATACCCGTACCGTCGGTAGAGCCGTCGTTCACGATGATTATTTCAACCTCTTCTCCGCCCTTCAACAGACTTTCAATGCAATGGCGCATATATTCCTGAGAATTGTAACAGGGTACGGTAAAGGTTATCAGTTTCATTTTATTATCTCCATGACTTAATTAAAGCCGCCTCTATGACGGGCAAATATTTTTCGATATAGCCCGCCGCGTTGGGATGGGTACAATCGCCCATTCCCCAACCGTAAGTATCGTTCGTATATTTGTCGCGCTGTTCGCTAACAAAGGTGTCCAGACCGCCGTCTTTATAGATATCCGCCACGGCGACCCCCCATTTTTTACAGATTTCGACGGCGCGCTCGCCGTAAATTAGTTGCATTTTTGCGTCGCGCCTGCCCATTTTATGGGGACGGACAAACAGCGGCGCGGCTTCCCGGAAATACTTTTTCAGGGCATGGATTATACTTTCAAAGCAATATGAAAAAGTCGAATTTTCTTTTTTAACGGAAAAAATGTCGAATTTTTCAAAACCCGGGGAAATTTCGCCCAAAGGCACGTCGCAAGATTTTCCGTCGGTCATATTGCAATCGTTCGTAAATCCGTCGAAAATTATATAATCGGGGGAAATTCCGTCTAAAATCGCCGAGCACACCTGCTCAACAAGCCAATTTTTTCCCTCATAATATCCTACGCGGGCGCCGCCCACGCAATACTTTTTCAATATAAATCCGAAGCGCTCGCCCAGATATTCGCCGACGCCCTTGCCGCCGTTACCCGAGCCGTACATTATGCTGTCGCCCAGCACCAAAAGGATTTTACCGGAAAAATTGCACATACGTTCCCTTAATTTCAATTTTACTATTCGGCGGACAGATTGTCAATTATAAAAGATAAAGTTGACGGAAATTCTTCCGACGACCTCACTAAATAAGCTATAAAACCTTTACTCTTTCGGCTGTAATAAAACTACACTGAAAAACACGTTAATTTTGTCGAATTATAAAGGAAAAGCCCGAATGTTTGCGCAATTTGCGGAACATTCGGGCTTTGCAAACAAATTTATTTCTTTTCGGAAAACAAAATACTATGACAGTTTTCGCACTCTACATAGCCCTGCGAGGTAATTTTCTCCTTGCCGACAAGCGACAGCTCATAGCCGCATTTTGTGCACCTGTCGTTTTTGACGGGGCACAGCACGGGAAATATATGCTCGCTCCTTTTCGTCTGGTAGCGCTTCATAACCTCCGGGTCGATATCCTTGGCAAGCCTGCCGAGTTCGGTTTTTATACCCTCGCTCTCCTTGCGCTTTTCGGCTTTGTATTTTTCATATGTTTCCTGGTATTCTTTGCCCTGTTTCTGCATTGCCCTGTTCTTTTGGTAGAGGGTCTGAAATTCCTCGTCCGACTCCTTGACGGCTTTGCCGAGCGCCGAAACCTCCTGCCTGAGATTTTTAAGGCTATCGGTTATCTGGGCGATATTTCTTTTATAGAAGGATATATCCCCGCCCTCTTCCAGCATTTCGTCAAGGTTTTCGAATTCGGCAAGAGTTTCGACCAATTCGTCGCACTTTTTACGAAGTTCTTCCAAAAGCGGCCCGAACGAACTTGCCTTGCCGTCGAGCGCGTCGAGCCTTTCGGTGGCTTTTGTTACGAAGTTTACTGCCTGCGCAAGGTTTTTCCTTTCCACGGACGAAGCGACCTCGCGCTCCACCTTTAAAAGCTTTGCGTCCTCTTCCTGGTATTTCAATAGCATTTCAATCTGTGTCATTTATAACTCCCCGAGCTTACAATAGGTTTTCGTCGCAGAAGTATGCGGCGGGAACATTCAGCCCTTCAATAATTTTATTGTATATACGGTTAAATCCGTAATTTTCCGACGCGTAATGGGTAAGCTCAATTACCTTTATCCCGCGCGCAAGCAATGCGGTTATTTGATGATGCTTCATATCCGAAGATACGAACACGTCCGCTTCCTTTTCCGCGGCAAAAGCAATGGCTTCGTCGTCGCAGCCCGCACCGCAGAATGAAGCAACGCGGCGCACTTTTTCGTTTTCGTTTCCGTAGCAGATTAGTCTCTTCGTCGAAAAATTTTCCCCGACGAAACGCGCGTAATCGCCGAAAGTTTTGGGATATATATCGTATGCCCTGCCGTACGCGCCGCCGCAGAATTTAATATGAGTATCCGCGGCTTCCCCGCCGAGCCCGCGCATTAAAAAGTAGTCTATACCCTCGGGCGCGGCGTCGAAATTCAGGTGCATAGATATAACCGATATCCCCCAACGCACGCACTCGGCAATAGACGACGTCTTGGGGTCGCCGACCGAAACCGAATTTATTCCGCCGAAAATCGCGGGATGATGGGTGACGATTGCGTTAAAATTGAATTTTTTTGCCTCTTCGACCGCTTTTAACGATAGGTCCAAAGAAAAAAGTACTCCCTTTATTTCTTCGCCGCAGTCGATTATTATGCCGCTGTTATCGTAACAGTTGCATTTTTTCTGAAACTCCGAGGATAGCGAAAGCGGTCCCACACATTCCAAAAGGCTTAAAAGTTCATTCGTTCTCACCGCTTAGCACCTCCTCTATGAATTTTATTCTTTCCGCGACGGCGGCGCGGCTTTCCGCGCTTAAATTTCTTTGTAGATAGCCCCGGTTTTTTTTAAGCTCTTCTTCGAGATACAAGCCCAAATCGCCGTGTATTTCGCCCTTTCCGTATTCGAGCTGCGCGGCTGTATATGCGTTTTTATTCCCCACTCTTGCGCCGCTTATTACAAAGTAGAATTTACCGCCGCTTGAAAACAGGTCGTCGCGGGTTATTCCGGCGCCTTTATCCAAAAGATATTCCCGTACTTCGCGCACGTTCCTCATGGGTTGAAACACGAAATTACGGGGTATGTATGCCGAATCCAAAATAGAAATAATTTCTTCGCCGCCCATGCCAGC
This sequence comes from uncultured Clostridia bacterium, assembly GCA_947628555.1. GTDB lineage: Bacteria > Bacillota > Clostridia > Christensenellales > Borkfalkiaceae > Coproplasma. The sequence goes on from CANRAI010000038.1 coordinate 4,335, forward strand.
AATCAATACAAGCTCCGTTTCGGGGTCGATTTTTTCAAGTCCGGCACAGCATACCGGAACGCATTTTCCGTCTTTTATATATCTATCCAGCAACCGTTCCGCCTTTGCAAGGCATTTTGCGCTGACGTCAGATATAAAAGCCCTTCCGCACAGAGAATTTTCCAACATATAGCGGGCGCAGTAGCCGTGGTCGCAGCCCACGTCCGCAAAAGTCGAACAAGGCTTTAAATAAGAACAGAGCTTTTCTATTCTGTCCATCAGGTGTCGAGAAAATCTTTAAGATGTTTCGAGCGCGAAGGGTGGCGCAATTTGCGGAGAGCCTTTGCCTCGATCTGGCGGATTCGCTCCCGCGTGACGTTAAATTCCTTGCCCACTTCTTCCAAAGTGCGGGGACGGCCGTCGTCAACTCCGTAGCGAAGCCTTAAAACCTTTTCCTCCCGCGGGGTAAGACTGTTCAGAACGCCCAGAAGCGTCTCTTTAAGCATCGTTGTGGATACGCTGTCGGAGGGCGTAATTGTTGTTTCGTCCTCTATGAAGTCGCCGAGATGGCTGTCCTCCTCCTCGCCTATCGGCGTTTCGAGAGAAACGGGGTCCTGCGCAATTTTTTGTATTTCGCGCACACGCTCCTCGCTAATACCCATTTCCCTTGCGATTTCGGCTGCCGTCGGGTCCCTGCCGTATTTCTGCAAAAGTATTCTGGATACGCGCGTAAGCTTGTTAATCGTTTCCACCATGTGCACTGGAATACGTATTGTGCGCGCCTGGTCAGCAATCGCCCTTGTAATCGCCTGCCTTATCCACCAGGTAGCATAAGTGGAAAATTTGAAGCCCTTCTGATAATCGAATTTTTCCACCGCCTTCATAAGACCGAGGTTGCCTTCCTGTATCAGGTCGAGAAACAACATTCCGCGCCCCACATAGCGTTTAGCAATCGAAACGACAAGCCTTAAATTGGCTTCCGAAAGTTTTTTCTTGGCTTCCTCGTCGCCCGCCTGCATTCTGCGCGCGAGTTCGATTTCGTCGTCAGCCGAAAGAAGGGGTACCCTGCCTATGTCTTTCAAATACATTTTTACGGGGTCGTCCAAACCTATGTCGGACAGCGCCTGTTCGTACAGTTCCTTGTCGCGTTCGGCTTCGTCTATTATCTGGATGCCAGCTTCGGCAACCGATTTATATACGAAATCCATCTGCGTAGGGGTCGTTTCGTACTTCTCCATTATGTCGCAAAGGCTGTTTGTGGATATAGAGCCTTTGGCGCTGTACGCGTCTATAATTTGCTTTAATACTTCGTTAAGCTTCTGGTCGGATAAATTCATAATTAGCTCCGCTATTGATTCTTCCTTTTGGATAATAAAAGTTGTTGCAACGTATATGTCAACTGTTTACGCCTGGCGACATCGCTTTCCCCGCCTATAAGCTCTTTAAGGCGGGCGATTTGCCTGTCGTAAGACGCGTCTTTAAGTTTTTTAACGCAGTCGAAAAAATATTTCTGGGAAACTTCCCCTTTGAAACTGTCTCCGTCAGAGTAGTCGAGAATCCTGCAAAGTTCTTCGTACTCGCCGCTGTTCTCTTCGAAAAACTCAAACAGCTCAGCCGGCTGCACGCGCTCTTCCATAAGCCGTTTTGACTGTATGTACCTTGAAATTATGGAATGAACGTCGTTTTCGAAAGGAATTTCCTCCAACGGAATATCGGCAGAAAATTCCGCGCCGAAAAGATAGGCGGCTATAACATAGCGAGAAGCCCTTTCCTCCACCGTAGCCGCGTCCTTTTTCTGCGGAGGCGCTTCGGAAACGGGCTTGGGCTCGCTCGGCGCGTTTGTAAGGTCGCGCTTCAACGATTCATAGGTTATACCCGATAAATCGCGCAATGCTTTAAGCAAATCTTCCTGTTCGGCGGCGCTTTCGGAAGTCTTTATGACTTTGAGCGCTTCGCCTACGAATTTCCGTTTTTCCTCGGATTTTGTAAGGTCGTATTGAGTTTTCAGGCTATGGAGCTTGAAATCTATAAGCGGCATAGCCGCGTCGAGGCACTTCTGATACCCTTCGGCGCCGAGCTGCTTTATGACGTCGTCAGGGTCAAGGCCGTCAGGCAGAGGCACAACCTTTACGGATAACCCTTCGTTCCGCAGAATTTCAAGCCCGCGCATATTGGCTTTCTGCCCTGCCGAGTCGCCGTCGTAGCTTATCAGAACGGAGTCCGTATATCTCTTCAAAAGCCTTGCCTGGTCCTGCGTCAGCGAAGTTCCCATGCTCGCCACAACGTTTTTGAAACCGGCCTGATATAAAGACATTACGTCCATATATCCCTCTACTATGATAACGTCCTTTATATTTTGGGTTTTTTTAAGCTTTTTTAAAAGATTTATGTTGTATAAAGCTTTGCTCTTACTGAAAACTACCGTTTCTTTCGTGTTTTTATATTTGCCGAAACTGACCTTTTTCAGCGCCCTGCCGCCGAAGGCGATAACCTCGTCCATGGCGTTGATTATGGGAAAGATAAGTCTCCCACCCTGGGAATCGACAAGCCTGCCGTCAACGGAATTTATCACGCCGCTGTCCAGCATATCCTGCACGGCGTAGCCCTTTTTTATAAGGAATTTAGGCAAATCGTCGTAGTTGAGCGAAGCGCCCAGCCCGAACGCACGGACCATATTCGCGGGAATCCGTCTTTTTAAAATATATTCTATATGCTCGTCCGCATTGCCGGAATTGAGATTATCGAGGTAAAAATGCGCGGAATCGTTTAAGATTTTCAGCACTGCGTCCCGCTTGCGCTTAGATTCCACTGTCTTTTTACTGTCGGCGCTGCTCTGCGGCAGAGGCAGTTTTGCTCTGTCCGCAAGAAGTTTTACGGCGTCCATGAAATCGATGTTTTCCATTTCCCGCACGAATTTTATCACGTCGCCCGATTCCCCGCACCCGAAACAATGATAAAACTGCTCGGCTTCGTTTACGGAAAAAGACGGCGTTTTTTCATGGTGAAAGGGGCAGCACGCCCAAAAATTGGAGCCCCGCTTTTCAAGGCTGACGTAGCCGCCCACCACATCGACGATATTGAGCTTTTCCTTTAAGGTTGTTATAAATTCCTGAAATGCTTCTGCCATTTTAAACGCTTTTAGGCTAATCGCTTTCGTTCAGCGTCCAGCCTTTCGGCACAAAAATCTTATTGAAAGTATAAACAGCGTATCTGTCCGTCATTGAAGAAAGATAATCGCACACGACCTGCTCCACGGAATATTCTCCCAGAAGTTTTATGAACGTCGGGGGGAGCTTGTCCGTATTTTCGGTGAAAAAACCGTACATTGCTGTAAGCATCCTCTGCGCCCGCTCTTCCTCGCCTCGCGCCTGTTCGGTAAAATACACATGGTCGAACATAAAGGAGCGGAGAGCATCGCATGCCTCTTCCACGGGTTTTTCCATACAAACGAAATTCTTGCCGTTGCTGGCGTTGAAAACCGACGTTATCGTTGTATTTATGCGCTGTCTCGAACTGTCGCCGAGCACCGCGCGTATATCCGCGGGAACGTCCTTTTCGGTAAGAATTTCCGCGCGCACCGCGTCGTCCAAATCATGGTTTATGTAAGCTATTCTGTCGGCAACGGAAACGCACTTTCCTTCGAGAGTCGCGGGATTGCCGCTTTTTCTGTGGTTTAAAATTCCGTCGCGGACTTCGAAAGTAAGGTTTAATCCCCTACCGTCCTTTTCCAAAACGTCAACTACGCGCAAAGACTGGACGTTATGCTCGAACCCCGACGGGGAAAGGCTGTTTAAGATTCTTTCGCCGCTGTGCCCGAAAGGCGTGTGCCCCAAATCGTGCCCCAAAGCTATCGCCTCGCATAAATCCTCGTTCAGCGAGAGCGCGCGGGCAATGCTGCGGGCAATCTGCGCCACGTCCAAAGTGTGCGTAAGGCGCGTAACGTAGTGGTCGCCTTCGGGAGAAAAGAATACCTGCGTCTTGTTTTTGAGTCTTAAAAACGCCTTGCAATAGATTATCCTGTCCCTGTCGCGCTGAAATTCCGTGCGCATATCGCACGGCTGTTCCTCCCGCAGTCTGCCGCGGGTTTGGGAAGATTTACACGCGTAAGGGGAAAGAAACAAATCCTCTATTGCGTACGTGCGTTCCTTTAAGCACTTTTTTTCCATTACTTTTTAATATTACGAAAAATTATCCGAAAATCCTTTTTATAATTTGAATTATTTGCCAAAACCGCCGCCTACGGACAGCACTTCGCCCGTGATATAACCGTTTTCGGCGAGATAGAAACAGGCCTTTGCTACGTCCTCGGGTCTGCCAAGCCTGCCTAATGGAATTTCGTTGATAAGCGAATCCATTTCGTCGGAAGTCAGGTCGGAATTCATAAAGGTATCTATAACTCCGGGGGAAACGCAGTTTACCCTCACCTTAGAGGGCGCGAGTTCCTTTGCAAGCGCCTTGGTTAAAGCTATAAGCGCGCCCTTTGAGGCGGAATACGCCACTTCGCAGCTCGCGCCGACCTCGCCCCAAATTGAGGCGACGTTTATTATACAGCCGTCCTTCCACAGCATTTTATCCACCGCTTCGCGGCTGCACAGAAAAGCCCCCTTTACGTTCACGCCGAAAATTCTGTCCCATTCGGCGGGCGTAGTGTCTTGAATTACCTTTTTCAGGGCTATGCCCGCGTTGTTCACAAGCACATCCAGCCTGTCGTATAGGGTGAAAAATTCGCCGAACATAGCCGAAACCTGTTTTTCGTCCGAAACGTCCGCGCGCTGCAAAACAGGACAGTAGCCAAGCATATTGAACTCCTCCTGGGCGGCGAGCGCGGCAGCTTCGTCTCGGTCGTAATTCATCATAACCTCGTAGCCGTTCTGCAAAAATTCCAATGCGATTGCCTTGCCTATTCCCTTTGTTCCGCCCGTTATCAAAGCTGTTTTCATTAAATTTTCCCCGTTATTTCTTTTACGATTTCGTCGGGCGTTTTCCCGTCCGTTATTACCTCTATATCAGCGGCGCGCTCGTAAATTTCCTTGCGCACCTTATATATCCTTCTTAAATTTCCCTCTACGCCGTCTTTTAAAAGGGGTCGGGTAAAGTCGCCTTCCAGCCTTTTTAAAAGCTCCTTTACGCTTGTTTTAAGGTAAATTATCCTGCCGCAGGATTTAAAACATTTTACGTTTTTTTCGTTTAAAAGACAGCCGCCGCCCGTCGCCACAACTGCGTTGGATAGGCGGCAGACTTCTTCCGCGACTTCGCTTTCGAGCTCTCGGAAATACTTTTCGCCGCGTTCTGCGAAAATCTTTGTAATTTCTCCGTACCTTTCCGTAATTATTTTATCCGTGTCGGCAAAACCATAGCCGAGCGCGCGCGCAAGGGCTTCACCCACCGAGCTTTTGCCGCTACCGGGCATA
>CANRAI010000039.1 GCA_947628555.1 uncultured Clostridia bacterium
GCTCTCTGAAAAGCGGGAAATTCAAGGCGTTGTCCTTTATCTCTGCCTTTAAAATGAAATTGTAAATCTATTATATTAAACTCCGCGCAAAATGTAAAGCGATTGAAAACCTTTTTGCAAAGTTTTCGCCCCGCCGCATTAAGCGGGCGGAAATTCAGGATTTTATTATGTTTTCGCGGATAAATTCCGCATAGGGCTTGTATTTTACAAGGTCGCGGTGGTCTTTAAACCAGCCGTAGGAGCGTTTCAGCCCCTCGTCAAGCGGAATTAGTCCGTTTAAAAGCCCGTTTTGCCTTTCGACGTCGAGAACGTATCCGTAATCCATAAACGGGAAATATTTGTGCTGTTTGAAATCGCCTTGCACAGGCGCAAATTCGGGCGTTTTGCCCAAAACGCGGTAGCACGCTTCAACCCATTCCCTTACCGTTATTGCCCCGTTCCCGACGTTATATATCCTTTGGACGGGATTTTTGCTTAAAATAACTTCTATAAGCCTGCAAATATCCTCCACGTGGATAAATTGCAGAGGCATGCTTCCGTCCCCCGGCATATAGAACGGTCCGCCGTTCTGCGCGCAGTCGAACACAAAGCCTTCGCGGTAGAGGTTGTTATACTCCCCGTAAATATAGCAAGGGCGCAATATATATGCGTTCGGAACGCGCTTCATAAGCGCAAATTCCGCTGCAATCTTATTCATACCGTAATCCCGCCAAAACCTGTTGAAGCCGCACTCGTCCGTCTCCTTATAGGGAATACGCAGCGTATCGGGATAAACGGCGCTTGTGCTTATCATGACGTAACTGTCAAAATGCTCCAACGCGTCGAGAAGATTGTTTATGTCGTCCGATTTATATGCGGTGACGTCCAAAACGGCGTCAAAGCGCATATTTCTTAGCTTTCTGCCTATATCCGCGCGGTCGCAGGCAATAAGGTTTACGCCCGCGGACTGAGGCTTTGTGTTGCGGTTTAATACATAAACCTCGTTGCCGCGCGCGGCAAAATATTCCGCTATATATCTGCTTACGAAAACCGTTCCGCCCGTAACCAAAATCTTCATATCAGTCGCTCCATTTGTGCTTTCCCAGCACTCTGTCCTTAATATCGTCGTAATATTCGAAATACTTGCGGCGGATATCCTCGGGCGAATCCCCGTCCTCCGCAAGTTCCAAAAGCTCTTCCAGCTCCTCGGGGGAAAAATCCGAAAGACAAAATTCCCCGTCGAAAGCCTGAGCCAGCTTCATTAAATCCCATCCCGTAGCTTTCATATTATCACTTATGCGCCAACAAACCCTTGACAGGGGGCAGCATTGTTATAGAATCGAAAATTAGGTTTATGCCGAAAATTATTATGTGAATACGATGCGTTTCAGGGTTAGCGGGGTCGTACAAAAGCAAAAACGCCACCGCAAGCTCTATTATTCCCTTTATAAGATAAAAAACGCAACGTTCGGAATTAGCTATGCGTTTAAACGCATGGTTTAAGGCGTACGCGCCCTCGAAAAGCCCCAAAATACCCCAGGATATCGAAATGAACGTTATGGCGGATTCGTTTTCGGGGCGGAAATGCTGGATTATTATCATAATTCCCAACGCCGTAAGAATAAGCGAGGTAGCGGTCTGGTTGGTTTGAAGGTGTCGGTATTCGTGATTTTTAAGCGCAAGCGCAAACCGCACAAGCCCAATGGCTATCATCATTCCGCCGACTATATAGGGCAGAATATCTATGATTTTACGGGTTATCGAAACGCACAGAACGCCTACGGCGAGATATAAAAGGGAAACAAGATAAGTTGCGATATGTTCGGGTAGTTTTGTGAATTTCGTCATTCTGGAAACGTTGGTTTCCGCCGACAGTCCTTCCACTATGTAGTCGCCGTAGCTTTTAGAGGGCTTAAACGCCTCTTCCGCGGCGTCCGCCATATCGGTATAAGAAAGTTCCTCCAAATCCCCGCTGTAAGCCGAAAATTCTTCCTCATCTTCGTCCGCGTCGTCCTCGTCCGAAAACTCGCCGACGTATTCATCCGAATCCTCTCCCGCAAAGGAGTTAAAATATTTGTTATCCGCTTCCGAATCCGAATTATCGGAACATCCTTCGTCCTTCATAGGGCTTCCCCCTTTATCGGCTTTTGTCGATTATATCACGTCCGCGAAAAAATTGCAATAGATAATTTTACCTCAAATCGGGTCTAGGCGCGAATAAAAGGAGCTCCGTTTTTAAACGGAGCTCCTGAACAAATTTTACTGCTTTGATTATTCGGGCAGCATTTCCCGCACAATATCAAGGATAGCCTCTTCCGACATAGGTCGAACCAATTCGATAAAATACCTGTAATTACCATTTTCGAAATAGGCTAAACTCTCAGAACTTTGAGCTTTCCAATATATCAAATTAGAATTAAACGTATATTCAATATCGCAAATATTCCAAAACTTTTCGAATACATCTACTTTTGTATTTTTATCAGTTATATATAAAATAACCAAATCACCGGTTTCATCGTTCGATATTTTCTCTTTGATATAAACAAATTTTTCTGTATTATCTGAAAATAGATTCGAATAAATCAATTGACCTTTTTCATACCATTCAAGATAGAGCAAAGGAAGGTCATTTTCTTCGGCATAATCTTTAATCGAAGCAATATCCGTTTTTACGCAGTCCTTTTCATAGCAGTACCGCTCTTCGGCGAGCTCACCGCCTTTCAAGGCTAAGGGAATGAATATTGCAAGGCAAAGTACAACCAGCGCGGCAGAAGCGCAGGCAATTATGCGGTAAGGTTTTTTGAAAAATTGGATAAAGCCCGTATTTTTATTTTCCTTTGCGGGCGCTTCGGGAAGATTCAACCTTTGTTTAAGCCTTTCGTACAATTCCTCCTTTTCTTCGGTATTCTGCTCCTCGATAAACTTATGAAATTTATTGTAATTCATTTTTCTCCTATTTGATGTCCACAATGTAAGCAGCGGATAAATTATGGGGATTAATCTTATATAATGCTAATGTTAACGCGTCCATACCCATCGCCACTTCAAGATAATAATCCGTTCTGAAAAGATTGCCGTTTGCGTCATAATACCTGTAAATATCGTATCCAAACGCCACCATTATATGCGAACCCGCAATATTAATAGGTACTATTTTATCCTGCGTATCATTTTGACTAACAAAATAAACATCGCCAGCATGGGCAAGCAAAGCAGTGACCTTGTTGTTATGCAGCTCAGATTTATAAGTTTCGAAATCAAAATTGCTCCCATTTACAATGTTATTATAGCTTACCGAATGTCCTTTACCGTTTATGTAAGCCTTCAAACCGTTCAAAAATTCCTGTTCGTTTACGCCGGGGGCATTTACGTTGGTCTGCATAAGTTCATACATTTCCCACATTACTGCGGGGATATACACATGGTCCTGTATGCGATATCGTCCGTTGGGATAGCATGCGTCCCACCCGGGTATAAGGTCGTCGAAATACTTATCGTAAAATGAAACTATTTCCGCGCCCGCAACCGCGCCGCAGGCGTTTGACATTCCGTTTTCAGACTCGAAATAAGGGAAATCGCCGGGGGTATAGTAATTTTCAACTGTTCTTGACGAAAACTCTATAACTTCGTTGGCTGCGGGCGACAAAAGCTGGACGTCGGCATATCTTTCTTCAATATCTGTTCCGTTTGTCCAACCCCCGAAAATCAAAACGCAAATAAGTGAAAAAGACAAAGCGCAAAGTTTAAAAAATTTTTTCATAAGTAAAACTCCATTTTAGATACTAATGATATATATCTAAAATTTTTATTAAAGTTTCCCGTTTTGTAAAAATTTTTTCAGAAATTTTGTACTTTTGTCAAGTCTTTTCTTTATTGCGGATTTAGTAAGTTTAAATTCTGCGCCTATTTCTTCCATTGTTTCGCCAAGATAGAAATATTTATAGATTATTTCGCGGTTTGTATAATCGAGTTTATCGATTGCCGACAATAAATCGATGCGCTCTATTGAAATGTTTTCTGAAAGGTCTGAACTTATCACGCCTTCGACGTCGCTCAGCGAAACGTCGTTATTTTGCCTAATGTTATATTTTCGGGAGACGTTTTCCGCTATTTTGCAAATCCAATTATATCCGTCACTGCCCTCTTTATAGGAATTTACATACATAAGGGCTCTTTCGTAAACTTCGAAAAGCACGTCTTCGAGATAAGATTTATCTGACAAATAATAGTTTATTACTCCGAATAAATGGTTAGTAATCAGGTCGAACAGGGGTTTCAGCTGCGTTAAATCGCCGTGTTTTATCGCGGTCAGGTAACTGTCGGCTTCCTTAGCGTAATAAGACATTGCTTTCTCCTAACCTTTTCTGGTTTTAAGTATAGTCAAAATGGCGTCCTGCTCCTCAACTGGGCAATTTGAAAACAGTTCTACCAATTCCGTTTCCCTTTTAGTTAAAGCGTCCTTAGTTTTCGGATTGAAAAATTCTTCCACAGAGATTTCCAACGCCTTGCAAACGGATATTATTCCGTTTAAGGAAGGTTTGGATTTATTTTTGTGCCAGTGATAAATTGTATTTTCCGACAAATCGGACTTAACCGTTAATTCGTATATCGATAATCCTTTTTGCAGCCTGAGTTCTTCAATGCGTTTATTAACATCCATATTGGTATTATATACCATATTTCGACAATGATATAATATTGAAATGCTGCAAGAATACCGAATTCAAATTCGGTATTGCTGATTTTTAAGGAGAATTAAAACGAAATAAATTTAGGGCTGTATGTAATACGCTATATAGGGCATACGTTATGGGAAATTAGAAAAAATATTTTTTAAAAATCAAATTGCTTTGCATAAACAACGCCTTTTATCCTGCTATCTTATGAAATAAAAAACGCCTGTGCTTTGCGTTACAAAATATAAGGGCTTCTTGGGAAATATGACTTTCTTTATCACCTCCCGGGTATAAACGCGGTTTACCGCGCCTTCACATACAGTAGATACAAACGTTTTGAAAGGTCGGGCTAAACTGATTAAATCCGTACGGTCATCTGTCACAATATTGTACGGTATATGCAATATCCCGCCGTTATACGAAAAATTACCGCAGTTGAATATCTTTTCTTCCAGCTCCTTGTCTATTAAAACGTCACCCAACAAAACGGTTATTGTGCCGTCTATCATTTCTTGCACCGGCTGTAAACAATTATCGCAAACATTTTTATACTCGCTAATATATGTTTTGTCGAATAACTTTTTGGAATAATGAACAAGTATATTTGACGACAGCTCTATTTCGTTTTTGGCGTTGCGCACAATTTTCTTAAACTTGGCGTGAAGCTGCCCTATGCTTTCATTTTTTTTCGTTTGTGCGAGCAAATACATTTCAAACGATTTCCCGTCAAAACCCGTATTCGCATGGTTGAAATTTCTGTATGTATTAAAAAACTTTTCGGTAATCTTATCAAAACTTTCTTTTTTAAGACTTTTGTTGATGATATGAAACTTCCATAGCGGATTGTTTTTCCATTCCTCAAAACTACGAATCTCGGCTGTATTGCTAAATGTTATATTTTCCACTCCTTGGTCGCTGTTACCGAGAATTATCACATTTTTGGGCATTTTAAAATCATAATGGGTTTTTATACGGCTATCAATACCGTACAGCCCACACATAAACACATAGAGCTGTAGATTTTCTTCAATTTTATAATCTTCCGCAACGCTGAAAATGGAATCGATAATTGCCAAACGGATAAAATCTTTGTTTTTACCCAGATACGGCAAATAAATTTTATTTACTTTAAAATTTTTGCATAATAAAGGCAATCCGCTAAAATATGCACTATTTAAATTCGAAATTACCACGAAATCTATCTTTCGGGAATTGAATATATTATTCAGCGCAAAAATTTCATCATTTAGAAATTCTTGACTGTATGCTGTGCCGCAGTCATACACAAAATTTATGTCGTCGTTTATTGAGCCTGCGTAAAACAAGCCTTTGCCAACATGTTTAAACTGAAAGATGTTCATAATTACTTTCTAAAAAAATACCGCGGCGGGCTTAACCGCCCGCCGCGTTGTGACGGTCCATGCACAAAACCTTCAAAAAGGATTAGCTGTTATCCTATTACAACGGATATACGTCAAACATCAGATTGAAAAATTCCGATTTTTCGTCAGGGAACTTGCCCGATATCACAAATTTGAGTTCTATATTGCTTCCCGCTTCTATCACTATATCTTTAAAGCAAGAGTACGGGTCGCCGTCTATCTCGTAAGTTTTTCCCTGTACTGTTATCGTCACAAACCTATCGTCGCCCAACCTCGCAGACCCGAAAAAGAACCTAAATTTGGTTGTTTGTTCAAGGTTAAGGGAATATGTTATTTCCTTAACGTCGCCGGCTATCGTATTGCTGTTGTCACCCCTGCCTGTACCTATTTTAAGCGGAGGACTTTTTGCGCCTTTTTCAATAGCGAAGCTATATGTACCCGTAACGCTACTGTTGACCGAAATCAAAACTACTTCATCTGCGTCTGCCGTAAACGTACACATTGTTATTCCGATGTCCGTGTCAATAGCATTTCTTGTGCCTACGTCTATTGTCACTCCCATTTCGTTAGTACTTATCGTGTATTGCCCCGCTTGAGTAGATATAAATACCCCGCTATTCGGCGTATCTGTTTCCGCTATTTTTGCAGAATTACCCCCGAGGTCAAATACCTGTGCAGAATCTTTTTTGTAAACATAAATCGTGCCTTCGGTTGTCTCCGCCGATAGATTTGCTACGGTTGCATAATAGCCCGGAGTTAAACCGGAAACGATTTTAGCAACATACTTACCGCTATTAGTGGTAACTATTTTTGCAGGATTATCCTGTGTAACCACTGTCTCCGTCGAAGGAATCTTGGTTTGCGCCAAACCCATAAAATTAGGTCTGTACAACGCCACTCTTACCGTGCCCGAAAAGTCGGAAGCCGATTTCAGGTTGAGGGAAACGGTAAAAACGGTGTTGGGATTTTCCGCTACTTGGTGGATAACCTCGGCACTCAATTCGCTTGATTGATAATCTCTGTTCCGGGAAACTGCCATTACTTGATACTTGTAAATCCCAGGCGTTAAAGCTTCGACCATATACAGACATTCGCTCGTATTGCATATCTTAGTACCGTTCTCGTAAACAGTATAACCGTCGGTATTTTCCACCGAATCCCATACAAGATAGATGGCTTCGTATTCGTCGCCTTCCGTGGTGGTAGGATCTACCCAACGCGTTTCTATCTTTACATTGGCAGGTGTTTGTAACTGCGTCCTTTCGTCCGAGATTATAACCTTTAAAGGCTCGGATAATTCGCTTTCAAGATATTGCTTGTCGCCACGGGCAGGAATTGCCTGCACCGTATATTCATAAGTGCCAGGCGTTTCTTGCGAAATCATATATGTGGGGTCGGGAGTTGTCTCTACTCTTAATCCGTCCTCAAAAATTATATAACTGCCTGCGCCTTTTACCTCGTCCCACGTAATTATACGTTTGTCTGCACTCAACTCTAATCCGCTCGGCGTTTCCAACATGGTTGGCTTCACTTCATAAGATACAACGTCGGATTTTTCAGAATTGAGATATACATAATTATTGCTTTTTGCCATTACACAATATGTGTGAACGCCTACTATGGTTTGCTCTATCTCGTAAGACGTGCCGTTCCACGATTGGTAAAGCACATACCCGTCCTCATAAATAGCGTAATCATCAGCGTGCTCCACCGCCGTCCAGCTTATGGTTTTGGTCTCTTCGTCGAGAGTAATTTCGGGCGTGGCAAGCTGTTCGGTTATGTATAAAATCTCTTCGCCCGAAAGCTCGCTTGCAATAAAATCGGAATTTGTGCTTGTGGCTTTAACCTTGTACTTATACGTTCCCGTTTCGGTATGGGCAATCGTATAAGAGGTTTCAGTCTGCGAAGAAACAAGCTTGCCGTCTTCGTAAACCTCGTAACCGTCTGCATTCTCAACGGCGGGCCAACTTATGGTTTTGGTAGCTTCGTCAAGCGAAAGCTGCGGCGCGGTAAGCTGCGTCTTGCCCTGAACGGTGTAAATCACTTCGTTCGAAAACTTGCTCGAACTGTGGTTTTCGTCCGCGCTTAACGCTTTAATTTTGTATTTGTATGTTCCTGCTGCCGTCCTGGATATCGAGTACGAAGTTTCCTGTTGCTGTGCAACTCTCGTGTTGTTTTCGTAAACTTCGTAATTATCCGCGTTTTCAACGGCAGTCCAACTGATTACGTTTTCCGTAAGCTCTATATTCGGTGTAGCCAATGCAGGTTTGGCGTTGTCCGGCTCTTTGGCACCGTTACACGCCGTTACCCCAAGTAACACGCAAAACAATAACAGCGGAAAAAGCAATAGTAAAAATTTTCTACATAATAATCGCATATAACTCCTTTTTAATATTTGCTTTCCTAAAAAATTCCCGTTTGCCGTTTTAGCAAACGGGAAAGTTATATATAATTGACTACCTCATTAAGCCGCCGTGAAAGTTACTATTGCAGGATAAATTACGTGATCACCTTGAGTGCCGCTACTTTCAATCAGATATACATCGGTTTTGTCTGTAAAAGTTGCAGATTTACTTTGATAAGTACTTGACATAATTGTTAAGCTAATACCGCCACCGTTTAATTTTAAAGTTTTTGAAATATCTTTGTTAGCGACAATATTTAGTTTATATTCCGTTTGGATAGCTATAGAATTTCCCAAAGTTGATTTAATTATATCTCCTTCAACCGTTCCGAAAGGATATATGGGCATTTCAGTTGCCGTACCCGCTTCCAAAGTGGGTGCGCTCCAATTTTCATAAGAAATTGTAGCTTTTACCGCTTCACTCTTTGCCATAATAGTTATTTCAGAAGTGTCGGCTTTTATATTTACATATCCGTAATAGATTTTATTTCCGCCTGCGGCTGAACTTCTCGTTTCGCTCAAAACAAGCTCGGAAGTGACATCGCCTACTTTAGCCTGCAATCTGCCCGTAGTGAGAGCCGTTGCGCCCAAATCAGCTTTTATTATATGAAAACCTTCGGATAAATCTACCTTTATAGTCTGTTCTCCGCCAGCCGTTATATCCACTTGATTGCCGGCAGGGTCTGAACTGCCGCCGTCTTTTCCGTCCGCGCCTTTGATAGAGCCGTAACTCTTCCACGAGCCGCTTTCAAAAAAATATACGTTCCACTCCTTTGTGTCAACGTACATATCTCCTTCGATAGCTCCTTCGGTTGAAGTAGGCTCGCCTTCGCCTTTGGTTATTTTATTGCCACGCGCGCCGGGCTGTCCGTCTTCACCCTGCGCCTTTGTTTCTGTTTTTTGACCGTTTATTTCCCAATAACCGTCGTCGCTTATAGTAATTTCGGGGGTCTCACCGTCTTTGCCCTGCGCTTTTTGGGAAGTCGTTTGACCATTTATTTCCCAATAACCGTCGTCGCTTATTGTAATTTCCGGCGTAGAGCCGTTATCTCCCTGAGCCTTATGTTTTGTATCTACGCCGTTGACAAACCAATTTCCATTTTCACCTACGGTAATTTCGGGTGCTTC
>CANRAI010000040.1 GCA_947628555.1 uncultured Clostridia bacterium
ACACAAAGCATAAAAGCAGTCATAGAAGCAAAGCAAATCGAATTTCTTATGATTACGCTCTTATATAATTGTTTTACAGTTTTTTCTTTAATCATAGTTTTTTATTTCCTTCGTCGGTTTGGTTTGCTTGTTCTTGCATATCCGACTTCTTTTTAAGCCTTATGCGCTTTATCGTCATTATGAAGAACGTAACAGCTGCCGCGATTCCTAATGCGAAAAAAACATAAACGAATATCGACAGAAGGTGCTTTTCGCAATTCGTAAATGCGATAAGAACATTGAACAGAAAAATGCAAAGGTTGCATAGAATTAAGACCGATAAAGCAATATACGATACGATATTTTGCCTTTTTATCCGCCGCAAAAGATCGGTGTTGACAAAGCGATCCTTATACGAATTATTTTCGCGCTCATTCGGCTGTTCTTCTTTTTTGTTTTTTGCCGCATAGATCTTTTTGAGAAAACAGGTATAAACAATTACCGCCGCTGTTGCCACGGCGAATACTAAAATCGGAGCAAGGTATTTTATTTCCCAACCGTCAATGTAATAAGCACTCGTGATAGTTGCCGAAAAAATGCCCGACGAGAACGTTATAATACCGATCAGCCAATCTCTTTTCTTTTTCAAGTTTTTATATTGCCTGTCATACAACCCGACAAACAAACAGTATGCGGCAACAATCAAGGATACAAAAAGCACCGTTAGCAAATAACTTGTCATATACTCTCCTATAAGTCAGCGCTTGCCCTTTGGGCAAACTTAACTATATCATTATAATTATACCGCTTTTTTTTAAAACGGCAAAGCCTTTTAACTTGACATTTTCTTTGCAATTTGTTGACAACGCTTTTTTACAAAAAAAGAGCAGCTGCTACCGCTCCTTAATCATTACAATCTCTTATTTTTATCTTGTGTCTTTAATATAATTATGCCAACGTCGATAAGTATCAATATCACACTCACCGCCAGCACGACGTAAAAAACATATTGCGGAATGCTGTACGAGTTATCCATCATATCCCCGGTATTGGACGTCAAACAGATGAAGCCCATTAGCACTGTAACAATCGTCATAATCAGCGCTACCGCCGAAACAACCCCTATCAATATCGTAAAAACCTTCTGTTTCTTGATACGACGAGCATTATTCAGGCGGTCACTATCGTTATTGGCGACGTCCGCCGTTCCGATAAATTCTTCCCGCGACAAATCCAAAACTTGACATAGCATATCTATATTATCGTTATTCGGTTGAAATTTGTCATTCTCCCATTGGGAAATCGTCTGGCGGGACACACTCACTAATTCCGCCAAATATTCTTGCGAAAATCCTTTTGCTTTGCGCGCCTTGTAGATTTTATATCCCAAATAATTTTCCAAAACCGCCTCCATATCAAAAAAATTTTTCATGTTAATTATATCATAAAATCGACCTGCAAATCAAGCGGTCGTTTTCTGTTTACAAAGTTCTTGGTCAGAAGCGCAGAGAAATTGTTTTTTCTGCGGCGGAAAACAAGATTTTATTCACAGGTTACAACCATTAAGCCAACATATCAAAACGGCGCGGCTTAAAGCCGCGCCGTTTTGATAACCGCTCCGATAAAATTCGGGGCAATATTAAATTCAGAAAATCCCCACGCATTTCAGCACTATGCAGACTACCGCCAAAAGTATCAGATACAGACTAAACCACTTGTAATTGGTTTTTTGGATAGCTTTCAGCATTATTTTAATGGCAAACAGCCCCGAAACCGCCGAAACTATAAAACCCAAGGCTACTGCCCAACCGTACTCTGCGCCGCCTGCGGCAAAATCCGCCTTGATGCTGCCGTCCGCTATTCCCTTGACAAGTTCCAATAGGAATCCGCCCAAAATCACGGGAACGGACATCAGGAAAGAAAACTTTGCGACATCCTCGCTTTTTCCGCCTGCCAGCGTGCCGGCGCATATCGTAGAACCGCTACGTGAAATCCCGGGGAATATCGCAATCGCCTGCGCAAGTCCCATCGGAATCACCGTTTTAAAACTTAAAGGCAAAAACCGCTTCCTCTTCTTCGCCAACGTTTCCGTCACGAAAAGTACCGCAGCCGTTAAGGTAAAGCATACCGCGAGAAGCACCGCCGCCCATTCCCAATCGTAAAACCAATAGTCAAGTTCGGTAAGGCTTGCAATCACGCCAAATATCGCGGCGGGAACGGAAGCCAACACGAGATAGCCGAGGTTTTTATAAGGCTTTTTGAACAGCGAAAGTATTTCTTTGAAGAAAACTATACAAACCGCAACAAGCGTGCCTAAATGAAATGTTATAGATACGAGCTGTGCGTTTTGCGTGCTTACGCCGAGTACGTTCTGAAAAAACGATAGATGCCCCGAAGAGGATACGGGGAGAAACTCCGTAAGCCCCTGCACAAGCCCCAAAACGACAGCCTGCCAAATTTCCATAGTATATTATATTACCGTAACAAGAATTATTCGCTGTATAAATTCTTAATTCTCGAATCGTATTTGGTAACCGTGTCCGCTGTATTGAACTGGTTTTTAAGCTGGGTTTCGCGCTTGGTGGAAATATCGTTTATCGCGGTGGATTTAATCCATTCGAAGAACAAATTTTCAAACGTGCCCTCCACTTTTACGTTCGCTTTCCAATCGGGAGCGTATTCTTCGCCGCCGACGGAATTTCCGTCGGCATCGGGCGCGCCGAAAGTATAGGTAACGTATATCAAATGCCAGCCGTAATCGCCCGCGCAGACGTTGAACGAACCCATGCCGCTTTCAATCGCCATATGCGCGGCGGTTTCAAATTCCTTGATATAGCCCGTGGAATCGCCGAGTTTTACCGAGTAGCCGAGATAATTGGAAAGCACTCCCGTATCCGTCGTATAGGCGTATTGAAGTTCGTTTACCGCCGCAAGCGCCTTGTACTGGGCGCTGTCCTTGTTGAGAAGCCCGCCCTTGTACTGCTTTTCGTCAAGGCTTTCGGTGAAGGTTATTTCGCCGTTAGCATATATGAAATTTTCGTAATTTATCTCTTTCTTATCCTCGTCGGAATAGAAATTGTCCTTTGTAAGTTTTTCGTAATAATTTGGCGTCTTTTCGTAGGACGCGCTGCCTTCGTCGCCGAGCACATAATTTACGTAGCCCGTAAACTCTTCGAGCATATCGTCTATCGTCAGCTTGTTTGGAACAAGCCAATAGCCGCCCTCTTCCTTTTCATACACGTCGCCGTTGTAGGCGTATTTGCCGATATACTTTTCAATCTGCTCGTAACGGTCGGGCTTGGTGAGGTTGTTTTCGAAGAACAGCCATTCCCTGTTGCCGTCCGCGCCCGCATAGTAATCCGTGGTCGCGACAAAGCCCGCGTCCGACGCCTTGAAAGAATAATCCGTAGCGCCGTTGAACCATGCCGAACGCTGGTCGCAAGTCTTAATCTGTTTCAAAAGCTCGTTGCGCTTTTTGTAATAAGTGAAAGTGTAGCCGCCGTCGTCGTCCGCATAATCCGCCTGATATTCGGTTAATTTGGCGCTTTGCACCGCGTCGAAGGGAAGCAAGATATTATACACTAGACCGAACGTGCCTTCGCCCTCGGTATCGGGGGAATAGAGCACGAAAGACGTGTCGGACATATTGTCCATTGCCGTGCTGAACGAAGAAGCTTTACTGTAAGTTTCCCCAGCGTCGCGCAAAAGGTCTTTATACGCCTTGTCTAAATAATCGTAAGTGCCGCCGTCGGTGAGAAGTTCCTCTTTCTCTTCTTCGTACAGGTCGTAATATTTATCCAGCACCCTGCTTTCAAGCTGGGTGGAGTATTCTTCGCGGAAGTATTCGATTCCGTTCACGACGTCGCGCAGGTTGTCCGTTTCGGGATTTATAAGGCCGTTACTTATGAAAGTTGCCGTAAAATTTTGGTATGCCTTGATTCTCGTCGCCTTTGTGGTGCCGTCCTTTGCGTCGTCCTTATAAGCGCCGCTGTCGGCAAGCTGAAAACCCTCGTAGCCCGTATATACGTTATAGTCGAGTTCGCCGTCCTTGGCGGGATAGTAGTCATCTTTTTCGGTATCCGCGCCCGTAGGGGTCGTACGCGTATCGGAGCCGGCGTTCGATTTTTCGTCTTCGAGATAGGACTCCTCCGCCGAATCAATCGCCGAATTAAGCGCGGAATAGAATTTATATTTCGCAATCTTGACGTCCTTGTCGGGGTCGTCGGGATTGCCTACGGGGTCGTTAAGGAGATATTCCAACTTTTCGGTATAATCGCTTTTCGAATTATACTGCGCTTTGACGGCTTCGGCAGAACTGCTCTCCGCCTTGTAGGCGAGAAGGTACATTACGGCGTACTGGGTAAGCACGGCGTTATCTATAAGCCCGTCGAGAAGGGTATTGAAGGTCTGTTCCGCGGACCAGCCGTAATTGCTTTGATAGCTATAACCTACGTTTAAGTAGTACGCCATAAGCTCGCTCTTTAAAATCGAGCTTGTCCCTACCGTATCCTTATACTCCTTTACAAGCTTATCCTCCTGCTCGGAAAGGTTCTGCGCTTTGGCGATGTTTACTTCGGCTATAACCTGCTTATAGTCCTTCGCGTTGTCGGAAGTGACGAGCGAACAGCCCGTAAACGCCGCGGTGAACGCAATGGACGAAGCTAAAAGCGTGCCTATTATTCTTTTCTTTTTCATAATCAGTAACTCCGAAAAAGGTTTATATGCAAAATCTTTTAACATTATATAATATTTTTGATATTATAGCAATTGATTTTAAACGCATTGAAGGGCAAATTTCAAAAATTTTGTCATATTAAGCATAATTTTGCGCGGCGAACCGTCGTTTTTGAACACGACGAGAGGGGCGCGCGCCATGGAAAGGGTTATAATGCTCTTATATTTTTCAAGCGCGGAAGAAAGGCGGGAATCGTTTAAGCTGTTGACCGAAGGCAGTTCCAGAAAGCTTTCCTGCCTGCTTACGGTTATGCGCTTTACGTTGAATTTTTGAGCGTAAGCTTTCAAAACGGCTATCACGAGAAGATTGAGGACCTCCTCCGGCAAAGGTCCGTAATTGTCCTCGACCGAACGGCAGACCCGCTTATAGTCGTCTATGGAGCGTATTTCCGCAATGCGCTTGTAGCAGTCCAGCCTGCCCGCGCTGCTTTCGATATAATTTTCGGGGATATAAGCCGTAGTCTTGATTTCAAGTTCGGCAGAAAGCTGCGCCTCGCCCGTAAGTTCCTCTTTGAGAAGTTTTGAATACAGCTCGTATCCCACTTTATCCATATGCCCGTGCTGTTCCGCCCCGAGGACGTTGCCCGCGCCGCGGATTTCCAAATCGCGCATGGCAATTTTAAAGCCGGAACCCAGCTCGGTGAATTTCATTATGGCTTTCAAACGCTCGGTGGCGTCAGATGTAAGCACTTTTTCGCCCTTGAATGTGAAATACGCCTGCGCGAGACGGGAACTTCTGCCCACCCTGCCGCGAAGCTGGTAAAGCTGGGATATACCGAGTCGGTCGCTGTCGATAACAATCAACGTATTCGCGTTGGGAAGGTCTATGCCGTTTTCGATTATCGTAGTGGTGACAAGCACGTTATACTCGCCCCGGTAAAAGGAAAATACCGAATTTTCAAGCGAGTCTCTGTCCATTCTGCCGTGGGCGAAAGTCGTGCGCGCCTCGGGAACTATGGCTTTTATCCTTTCGGTGAAAGCCGCTATGCTATCCACCCTGTTATAGAGTATGAATACCTGCCCTCCGCGGGAAATTTCGCGAATCACGGCGTCGCGGATAAGAGTTTCGCTCTCTTCCACAACATAGGTCTGCACGGGCAGCCGTTTTTGCGGGGGAGTGTTAATTGTGGAAATATCGCGGATACCTGCAAGCGACATATGCAGCGTGCGCGGTATGGGCGTTGCCGTCATCGTAAGGCAGTCAACGTCCTTTTTGATATGCTTTATCTTTTCCTTGTGTTCCACGCCGAAACGCTGTTCCTCGTCCAAAACCAACAGCCCGAGGTCGTAAAATTTTACGTCGTCCGAAAGCAGGCGGTGAGTTCCTATAATCAAATCTGTGTCGCCGTTCGCGAGGGCTTTCAGCGTTTCCGCCTGCTGGGCGGGAGTTTTGAAGCGGTTTAGTTTATCCACGCGGACGCCGAATTCCGCGAAACGCTCCACGGCAGTGTTATAATGCTGTTCGGAAAGCACCGTGCTGGGACACATTATCGCCGCCTGTTTGCCGCCGAGCACGGCGAGATATACCGCCCGCAGCGCGACTTCCGTCTTTCCGTAGCCTACGTCGCCGCAGAGAAGTCTGTCCATGACCTTTTCGGAACACATGTCTTTTTTTATTTCCTCTATGGAAATAAGCTGGTCGGGCGTTTCCTCGTACTTGAAAGAATCTTCGAATTCCTGCATCATTACGGCGTTTTCGGGAAAGGCAAAACCCCTTTTAGCCTGTCTTTCTGCGTATAATTCCTTCAAATCGAAGGCAAGCTTGCGGATAGATTGGCGAACTCTTTCTTTGACCCTTTCGAAATCGGCGCCGCCTATTTTTGAAAGCGGGGGGTCGCCGTCGCCGACGTATTTGGAGAGCACGTCCATCTGCTCGACGGGGACGTACAGCACGTCGCCGCCCTTGTACTGGACGGCTACATATTCCTTTATCCCGTCTGTCGTTTCGATACGTTGAGTGCCCGTGATTTTGCCTATTCCGTGCTTTTCATGCACGCAGAAATCGCCTATTTCGGGCGCGACGAACATATCCCCCCTGCGGCGGCGGACCCTTTTTACCGCCGCCTTCGTAAACAAGTCGGCGCTGCCGATTATGACAAGCTTACATTCGTGCAGGATAAGCCCGCGTTCGAGTTCCTCGGACGAAGCGGCAATCCCGCGCAGGGCTTCCAGCCTGTCGGGAACGGGGTATGAGGGCAGATATTCGTCCTCAATCATGCCGCTGAGTCTTTGGGAACGCTCCACGCTGCCCGTAAAAGCGAGAATACGGTAACCGTTTTGCAGCCAGCTTTTTGCGTCCGAAAAGAACTGCGGCAGGGAATTAAGATAGGAAGGCGCGGGCGTGGATTTAAGCGTAAAAGTCTTTAAAGGTCTGAAAAACGCCGTACCCGACGTGAAAGTCTGCACCGCCATACAGCGGAATTTTGCAAAACGTTCAGCCGTTTCTTCGGGGGAAAGCAGCTGTTTTAAAGAAAAATCGAACGCCTCGCCACCCTTTTTCAAATCGGAAACGCGCTCCTTATGTTCTCGGTAAACCCCCTCCATTCTGTCGGAGATTTGCTTACATTCGTCGAAAACTATAAGAGTATTTTGGGGGAGATAAGCGAATACGTCCCTTGAATTTTCAAGCAGCGGCATCACGAACGACGCGCCCGAAAAGGGAATACCGAGGGACATTTTTTCGCATACCTCGTCCGCAATGGCGCGGGCGCGGCCGTAAGCTTTTGCGTCGGGCATTGTTTTGACGCCGTCGGTTAAAGCCTGCCTTACGCGGGTCAGGTCGTCCGCGGTAAATAGCGCGTCAACGGCGGAAACTATTTCAAGCACGCCGCACTCTTCAAGGCGCTCGCCGCCGACCGGCTCATAGGGACGGATTTTTTCGACCATATCCCCGAAGAAATCAACGCGGGCGGGATTTTCGGAATTTATGGGATAAATATCCAAAATATCGCCGCGGATAGCAAAACTGCCGCGGCTGTCCGCCGAATATTCGCGCGTGTAGCCCATGGACGCAAGCTTTTTCGGCAAAGCTGAATAATCGTACTCCTTGCCCTTTTCAAGCTTTAAAACTTCAACATGGGCGGGAACGAGCTGCATCAAAGCCTCCGCTTCCGCCACCGCGCAATCGGCGCCTGCGGAAATTTCGGCAAGCGCGCAAATTCTTTTATAAAGGGCGTCCTTTGAAAGGGCGTCCTTATACAGAACGGCTTCGTCTTTTGCGGAAATCAAGGCGCACTTTTTGCCCGTCAGAACCGAGAGGGCGGCTTGCGCTTTCCGTGCGGAAACCGCGTCGGCGGTTACGTACAGAATTTTAGGCGAAACCACTGCCGCGGTAAGAAATTTATGCGTATCGGACAGTCCGAAAACCGCCGTCGGCGTGCCGAGGCGGACTTCTTCTGAAAGGGCGGGATAATCGCCGTATAGATTTTTGCAGGAAAAAAACGAAGTTTTCAATTTTTTACCTTATTCGGGGCGTGCGCCGGATTTATAACATACGCAAGATTTATAAAATACGCCAAATTTATAACATACGCCGGATTTAAAACAAAGAATAATGGGGCATTGGCGGTTTTCGTACTGAAAATTCAACCGTTGAAAGCGGTCATCACATCCTCTACCGTGCGGCCTTTGGCAAGCTCCGCAGCCGCGTCGGCTGCCCGACCGCAAGCCGAAACAAACAGGTCGTAATCTGTTTTCCTTATTTCCGACAGCACATAATCTATTAAAGGAATATTCACCTCTTCGTCGCGTATGCCTATGCGTATCCGCGTGAAATTCTGCGTGCCTATTTCGGCTATCACCGAACGCATGCCGTTGTGCGTGCCCGCGCTTCCCGAAGGACGGATGCGAATCTTGCCCTTGGGAATATCGTAATCGTCGTAAATTACGGCAAGGTTTTCGGGCGTGGCTTTGTACTTTGCAAGAAGTTGTTTTACAGCCCTGCCGCTGTTGTTCATATAAGTTATGGGGCGGGCTATTATCACCTTTTCTCCGCCGACGTTCGCCTCCGCCACAAAGGCTTCACATTCCTTTTTTTTGAATTTGACGCCGAACCTTTCCGCCACGTCGCCCGCGGCGATATAGCCCATATTGTGAAAAGTTTTCAAATATTTTTCCTCGGGATTGCCGAGACCAACTATAATATACATATTATTTTAAAAGCCGCATTACTGCGGCTTATTCTTTAATCGTAGATTTTCGACATGGATTTGTCGAGATAAACGTTTTCTATTGCCGAAGCGAAGATGGGCGCTGTTGAAATCATTTTGAATATAGGCAGCATCTTCTCCTTGGGTATATCGATTGTATCGAGCATTGCAAGCTCGGTTATCGGCGAGGAGGCAAGCCTTTCTATCGCGGGTCCGGAAAGCACCCCGTGCGAGCAGCAGGCGTAAATTTCCTTGGCGCCCGCCTCTTTAAGCGCATTCGCGCCTTGCACTATCGTGCCTGCCGTATCTATCATATCGTCAACCACAAGGCAGTTTTTGCCGTTCACGTCGCCTATAATATGCATAACTTCCATTACGTTGGCTTTGGGGCGGCGTTTGTCGATTATAGCCATTTTGGCGTTCATCCTCTCGGCGACCTTTCTTGCGCGTGCGACCGAACCTATGTCCGGAGATACAACGACGAAATTTTCATCTACCTTCGGTTTGAAATAGTTGTACAAAGTAGGTCCGCCTACAAGGTTGTCCAAAGGAATATCGAAAAAGCCCTGTATCTGCATGCAATGCAAATCCATTGTAAGCACCCTGTCCGCGCCCGCCGAAGTTATAAGGTTCGCCACGAGTTTAGCCGTTATAGGCTCGCGCGAGCGCGCCTTTCTGTCCTGACGGGC
>CANRAI010000041.1 GCA_947628555.1 uncultured Clostridia bacterium
TCTGCCCCATATCCCCTACTACGAATTCCCCGCACAGGCGCTTGCCATCGAGCTGTACAAGGAAGCCGGAATCCGCGCTTGCGATATAGGCAGCTATATGCTCGGCAACGACCCCGATACAGGCAAACAGCTTGAAGCGGACTTCGAATTTACGCGGCTTGCCATTCCCCGCAGAGTTTACACTCAGTCGCATTTGGACGTGATTGCTGACGCGTTGATTAACATCAAAGAGCGCGCAAGCAGCATTAAGGGCTACAAAATCGTTGAAGAGCCGCCTATTCTGCGCCACTTTACCGCTAAACTTTGCCCTTTAAAATAAAACTTTGATTTTAAGCGAATAAAAAAATAGCGTTGAATTATTCAACGCTATTTTTTATTTTAATATTTTATTTAAAAATCCTGAAAGATATTCCGACTTGTCCTCTATCCTGCCGCAATCGGCGGCGCGGGTCAGCTCGGGGTCGATTGGCAGCTTTTCCACGGCGGGTATGCCGTATTCCAGCGCAAGCGCGTCAACTCGGCTTTCTCCGAAAACGGAAATTTTTCTGCCGCAGTCGGGGCACTTGATATAACTCATATTTTCGACTATGCCGAGAATGGGAACGTTCATCATCTGCGCCATATTCACCGCTTTCTGAACTATCATTCCGACAAGATCCTGCGGCGTGGTGACTATTATTACGCCGTCGATGGGAATACTCTGGAACACGGTAAGGGGCACGTCGCCCGTGCCGGGGGGCATATCTATAAACATTATGTCAACGCCCGTCCAGATTACGTCCGTCCAGAACTGCATAACTGTGCCCGAAATCAGCGAACCGCGCCACACGACGGGCTCTTCTTCGTTTTCAAGCAGGACGTTCATAGACATAAGCTGTATCCCGCTTTCGGTAACCACGGGAAGAATACCCTCGTCGCTCCCCTTAGCGCGGTCGTGAACGCCGAACATTTTGGGAATGGAAGGTCCCGTTATGTCTGCGTCCATTACAGCCGTGACCCTGCCGCTTTCCTGCGCCGCCGCAGCGAGAAGCGAGCAAGTCATGGATTTACCAACTCCGCCCTTACCGCTGACTACGGCTATGGTCTTTTTTATTTGGCTGAGCGCATGCGGCTTTTTCAAAAGGCTGTTTTTATCGCGCGAGGAACAGTTTTGCCCGCACGACGAACAATCGTGATTACAATTTTCCGCCATATATCTCCTTAACTTTCAGCTTGTTTCGACATTTTCAATATCATTCATTTTAAAGATTGAGCAAAAAAAAGTCAAGCTATTAAACATTTTAGTTGCAAAATATTGAAATATCTGTTAAAATTACCTTACTGTGCTGGGCGGGGAGTTTGCGGTGCCCTGTATCTGCAATCCGCAATAGCAGAGCCGATCGTCTTTCCCGACGAAGCAAATGGAAGGCTGCGCCATATAAGGGGCGTTGATATCAAGGTCTTATGCAATCGCGAGCTGCGAACCGTGTCAGGATAGGGATATAGCAGCACTAAACAGTTGCCGCGGTGTGCCATAAGGAAGCTTTGAAGTAGCAACCTGTATGGTTTACGCTTCGGTTTGTTTCGGCAAAAAAGACTGCACAGCTTTTTTGAAATCAACGCTATGCGTGAAAGCGCATAGTTTGCACCAACTTACGCTTGCGGCGCACTGCACAATAAAATCCGCCGCAACCGCAAAAAAATAAGCCGCTTTTAAAAGCAGCTTTATTTTTTTGCGGTTTTACGGACTTTAATACGAACTTTAACAACGGAAACTTACGGCTTCAACCATTAATCCAAGTTTCGACTTCTCCCTTCGCGGCGTTAATCGGAAATCTTTTTCCGTCATTCCAAATTGCGGAGGCGGCAAGCTCGTGTAAATTCTTTGCGCTCGAACCTATTAAGCTGCTTGCGGATGTGCAGAATGGAATTATTGTCTTGCCCGAAAAATCGTAGCTTTCAAGGAAGGTATATATTATCTTCGGCGCAGAGCCGTACCAGATTGGGTAACCGAGATATACGACGTCGTACTTCTCCATATTTTCAACGCTCCCGCTGATTGCGGGACGGGCGTGCGGGTCGCCGTCTTCTGCGGCGGTGCGCGACGAACTGCTCCCGTAGTTTAAATCTTCTTCGGTATATGGCTGTTCGGGAATAATTTCGTATTTTTCGCCGCCCGTAATTTCCGATATGTAACCCCCTATTTTTTCGGTGTTCCCCGTGCAGGAAAAGTACGCGACAAGGATATCAGTTTGCGGCGTATCCGAGCAAACTATCTTCACGCTTTCCTTGCCCATATTCCAATAAGGCGACTTGACGACCTTGCTTTCCCAATCCGCAGACGTGCCCTTATAGATTACCTTTTCGATTGCGCTGTCCTCAATTGCGTATTTCTCGATGGAAGTTACGCTCGTCGGAATCGTCAGCTCGGTAAGCGTTGCCCTGCGGAATGCCGCCACGTCTATCTTTATCACAGTTTCGGGAATCACGCTTGTATTGCTTCCGCGAATGAGAGTTCCCGTTGCGCGCTCAATCAGATTGCCGCCCTCGCCCGAATAGGTCGCGTTCTCCGCCGCAACGGCGATTGTATTCAAGCCGCCGCAGTTATTGAACACGTCGTTTCCGAGCGTTGTGCAACTTGACGGCAGATAAAAAGAAGTAAGCGCGCCGCATCCCGAAAAGGCGTTGTTGCCTATTGTTTTCAGACGGCTGTTTTCACTTAACTTTACTTCCGTAAGTTTACTGCGGTTGTGAAAAGCATTCAATCCTATGCTTTCCACAGAGTCCGGAATAGTCACGGAGAAAATGTCCGAGGGATGCCTTGAATATGCAAATGCGCTTTCGCCAATTCCCGTCACGGGCAAACCGTCGTGCGTTTCGGGAATGACGATTGCCGTGCTTTGTCCGCTGTCGCCCGTAACGATAAATCCGTCGCCGCTCTCCTCGAAAGTTAGCGTTTCGGAAAGCGCGGGCGTTTCTTGTTTTTCCGTCCAATGTGCATATAAAGTAATATTTTCATTCACTCTGTCGGCGGCAAAGTTCCAACGCGCGGCATCTTCGCTTATCGAAAGATACCACCAGTCAAAGTCAAATTTTTCTTTTGTGGGAGTATCGGGCGCGGTTGCGGGATTCCCGGCTAAAACCCGTTGACTTTCGACCGGACTACCGCCCCGACTATCGAATGTTACGTTGTAATATGTATCGTCGTCACTGCTTTTACTGTTATTGCCGCCCTGTCCGCAGGCAGAAAGGGCGAAACACAAACACATAATGACGGCTGTAAGAACAAAAAATAATTTTTTACTCATAATTTACTCCTTTACGTCTTTCAACTGTTTAAGCCGCTACCAATCTTAAAATCAAGTTATTTCTTTGAATTTTTGCACTTTCATTTTTAGATTGTATTTTTCGCGGAGAACGGCGATTTCTTTCATCATCGGGCTTCTATGGTGAAAATCGAGGGCTTCCTCGTTCTCCCAAGCATCGATGAGCAAGACCGTTTCGACGTCGTCCATGGGAAAGTAGTATTCGTAGCGGAGATTTCCTTTCTCCGCACGGATTCTTTTCACAAGCCCGCTCGATTTCATTTCTTCCGCGAATTTCCTTGCATTCCCGTCCGTTCCCGTATAGTAAATATTGACAGTAAATCCCATATCGTTCCTCATTACGGCAGTTTTTTATATTCTTCCTCTTCGACGGGCTCCAACCATTCGTTCGAGCCGTTTTCGCTCGGCACTTCGATAGCGAGATGGGAAAACCAGCTGTCCTTTGCCGCTCCGTGCCAATGCTTGACGCCCGCGGGTATGTTGATGCAATCGCCGGGCTTCATTTCCACGGCTTCCTTGCCCCATTCACGGTAATACCCGCGCCCCGCAACGCAAATTAAAATCTGTCCGCCGCCCTTTGCTGCGTGATGAATGTGCCAATTATTGCGACAGCCCGGCTCGAACGTCACATTAAAGATTCCCACCTGCTCTTTGGAAATGGGCGCAAGATAGCTTTTCCCGCTGAAATATTGCTTGAAGCTGTCGTTCGGCGCGCCTATGGGGAATATCATTTGATTTGCGTGCGCCACCATTGCGTCCTCCGCGCTCTCCTCCGCCCAGACTTCTTTTGCCATGTTGAATACAGCCCACGCTTTGGGCCACCCGGCGTAAAATCCGACGTGCGTAACGACGGCGGCGATTTCTTTTTTTGTTACACCGTGCGCCTTTGCGTTTTGCAGGTGATATTTCAGCGAAGAATCGGTTATCCCCGACGACATAAGCGCCACTACCGTTATGATACAGCGCGTTTTAAGGTCGATATCGAAATTATTCCAATTCTCACCGAACAGAATATCGTCGTTATAGTGAGCAAAATCGGGGGCAAATTCCCCGAGCGACTTCCTTCCCGCGTCTTGCGTGATTTTTTCCATTTTAATTTCCTCCGAATAATTTATTTTTTCATATAAGATTTACAATCACCGAGAGTTTCTCCCGTTTTCAGAAAGGTATAATTCGGCATTTCAAATAAAACGGGCTTGAACTTACGATAATCCGGTTTGTCGCCGTCATCACCAAGAATACTATCGTCGGCAAAGGTATTTACGACCCTGACAACAAAATTTTCAAATGCGCCGATTTCGTAGATATCCGCGACGACGCACTCCATTGAGAGCTTTGCCTCGTTAATTATGGGAGTGTTTACGTCGCCTATCGTGTAATCGAACAAAGAAGATTTATCGGTATTCCGCCCCGAAACGCTCCCCGCGGCGGCGGCTTTTTCAAGCCAGCTTTCATCGACGACGTTCACGGACAGAACTTTACTTTCCTTGATACCGCGATTTATATAGTGCGCTTTGTTTAAGCTTATCATTGCCGTGTCGTGCGTGACGATTCCAATATGGGCTACAAGCGTAAAATCGGGTTTTCCGTCAACAAAAGCGCCGACCACTATCACGGGCATGGGATAAAACGCAAATTTGTTACCTATATTCTTTTTCATAACGCCCTTTAAAACTTCTCGCTCCAACTTTTGAGTTGGTCGTCGGAATACGAACCGTTCATAATCATTCCCTCTATTATGGTCGCGTTTTTGCCGACGGACTTTGCAAGGTCATCCCTCGTCCGTCCGAAACCGCTTCCGCCGCTTGTAGCAAAGAGAATTATCTTTTTGCCCGAGAAGTCGTAGCTTTCCAAAAAACTGTTTACAATCGTGGGCGCAGTGTACCACCAAATGGGAAAGCCCAAAAAAATCGTATCGCACCCCGAAACGGGAGCGTCCTTGTCCGCGAGGGCGGGGCGGAACGACTTATCTTTCATTTCGAAGCTGCTCCGCGACTTACCGTCCGTCCAATCCAAATCCGCGCCGTTATAGGGAACTTGGGGCTTGATTTCGTAGATGTCTGCGCCGATTGCCGACGCCAGATTTTTTGCAGCTTTTGCGGTAGTGCCGCTTGCCGAAAAATATGCTACCAACGTTTGTTTCATAATTATCTCCTTATTTATTCATATTATTTATTAATTTTCTTTTAACGCGACTTTTCGCATTTTTTCCGTCAAATTCCGCAACGCGGAGAGCAAATCTTCGGGATTTTCGAGTTCGGAATAAACTTCTTTCTCCCTGCGATAGAGGTCGGATAAAATTCCGTCCGCGTAACTTTTGCCGAGCGGGGTAAGGGAAACAAGCAATTCCCTACGCTCCCCTTTTATTTGGGAAAGCGTTAAATAATTTTTGCTTTCCAAATCCTTGATAATAGTGTTTGCGGTGCTTCTCGGAATCGCCCAATCGTCGCAAATCTGCCTTTGGCTGTGCCGTTTGCCGTCGTTTAACGCGTACAATATCCATAAAAGATTCGGAGAGCCGATTTTAAAGTTCCGCCCGTATTCGTCATATACGCCGTCGAGCTGATAAACGAGTTTTCCGAGGTTGTAAAAAAAGATACGTTCGTCCATAATTTCCCCTGAAATTCCAATTTGTATTCTTATTATAATACGATTTCGTATTTCTGTCAAGAGTTTTTTTAGTGTTAAATTTTTTTTGCGCATGGTTTTGAGCGTTCAAAAGGCACAAAAACTAAAATATATGTATTATGCCCCTATGTTTACACCAATGAACAACGAAAAAATTCGCAAAAAGGCGACAAAATAAACTGAAACAAAAAAAGCCAACCCGTAAAGATTAGCTCTTTTTACTTATTTTATCTAAGAAACATTAACGCCATTAGGCTTATTTGCTTTTTCTCGTCCTATTGCAATATCTGACAACGGCGGCTTTTTCGGTTGCGTAATAATCAATGCAAAAGTAAACAATGTGCAATATAACAATAATAAGGGTAACAAAAAAATATTCGTGACGGTAAGTCAAGCCCTCTTCGCTTATGGATATCCAAACGTTTAACGCAGATTGCACCGTCGCCGCTATGATAAACAAGCTGTGAATGGCAAGCTCTATCCAAAAGTATGCGGTAATTTTCAAATTCGGCTCTGCTTTGTATGCTTTATATCTGTTTTTGTATGATAAGCAAAATAAGTATAAGAACAGCGCTTCGAAAAAATAATTGACAAACAGCAAATTTGGAGTAAAGCCGATTAGTAAAATCGCGCCCACCAAAATCCCCGCCGCCATATACGGTCCGCCTATCCACGGCAGTACTTTTTCGGGATTTTTAATTTCGATTTCCTTTTTTGTCATCGGAGAGTCCTCACTTCTTAATGCACATTTTAATATATAAAAAAGCAAAATACGGCGAGATAAAGAAGAAAAGTACATATCCCGAATGGAAAGGGAATTTATCCAAAAAACTCCTTTCGCCTCTCACATGAAGGACGATATGATAGCAAAAAGCCCAAGGGAAACAAATCGCATCAATGCAAACTATCAACAATAAAATAAAATCCAAGACGTTTCCTACGCCGAGGCACATTAGAGCATAGACCGACAATGCCGTAAGTACAAGCGATATTATTGCAAGAATAAAGTGGATACGGGGTTTCATTAGTTATGATTATAGATACTTGTTTTTAAGGATTTTATAACGTATAAAATCTCATATAGGCAATGCCATTCCAAATGCGCATAGCGCAGAAACAACCACTAACGCCGTGTAAATATCATTGTCAAATACGGCAAAATCGAATCCGTGCCCCAAAATGCAAAAAACAATTAAGCCGCATACGAACATAGCGGCAATTGCAATGGGAAATTTTATTCGATTTTTATCCGAAAAGCCCATGCCGGTAATTTTCTTTACTATACGATAATCGATTATGATAAATGGGAAAAATATGACCGCTTCTATCGCAACAATTATAATCTCGGTTAAAAAACCGTGTAATAACAAATCGTTCATTTTTTCGGTTCCTCTTTATCGCCCTTTTTTGATTTCTTGTCGTTCGGCTTGAAAGCAAATACATTGATAACATTGAGAAGCAGACCGCACGGTATGAGAATATTAGCTATATGAATAAGCGAAGAATTGCTTCCATGTATACCAACCAGTCCGATTGTAAATGCCGCAATCAATAAGAGGGTTGTGCATCCGAACATTGTCCAAAAAATGATTTTCTTGGTCTTATCGCTCATTCGTTTCATCGTCGTTCTCCTTGTTTTCACTTTCCTCGATTTGTTTTATGTACTTGCGGGTTTTGTTGTAACAGATTGTTTCAAGCGTGACAAGCACAAAGAAAACAGCAAGCGAAATCCCCGCAAATATCTTGCCGTAAAGGAAAAGTGCTTTCTCTTCAAAGTCGGTAAATTCTTTCAGCATAGCCAATAGAAATAATCCTACCCAGCAAATCCAAATGAATGTTCTCGCAACAGTGCGAATTTTTGACCACTTCTTAAATTCCTCGAAGTCTTTATTGTCGGTCGTCTGTTTCATCGCCGTTCTCCTTGTTTTCACTTTCCTCGATTTGTTTTTTGTACTTACGCGCTTTGACGTAACAGAATATCTCAAACGTTACAATCGCAAGGAAAATGGCAAGCGAAATCCCCGCAAATATCTTGCTGTAAAGAAAAGGCGCTTTCACTTCGAGGTCGGTAAATTCTTTCAGAATAGTCAACAGAAATACGCCTATTCCGAAAACGCCAATGACTATTGCCGTAATGGTGCAAATTTTAGACCACTTCACAAATTTTTCAACGTTATTGTTGAAATCGTTGTTTTCCGTCTTTATTGACTTATCAGTCGTTCGTTTCATCTTCGCGCTTCTCCGTGTTTTCTTCTTTGTACGAGGCGGCGATTTCTTCGTCCGCTCGCTTTTCGTCTTTGATTTCACGACTTACGGAATATTCGACGGCAAGGGCGGACGCCGTTACCAATACCATCGAAATCGTAACAATAGCCATTGCAGACGCGCCCGGGACATTGCAAAACGCCATTATTGCATAAGAGACAGCCGAAATTGTTCCGCCGACAAGCGCAACGCAAGCGGCAACAGTATGCTTTTTATCGCGTTTATTGACGAAGTTGCTTTTATAGAGTTTTTTGCGAATAAGAATATCCGCCTGCCAAAGCAGCGATACGACAAGCATCAGAATTATTTCGATATGCAATAAAACGCGATTATCTTGTCCCATGAACAAAAATACAAGATACGCAATGCTGACACCGGCAACCGCAAAATATATCACTATTCGCAATACATTGTAAATGATTTCGTAAATCTTCGCCTTATTTGTCATTCTTTTCATCGTCGCTCTCCCTTTCTTTTTCATTCAAGGCTGAATTTTTCATTTTGATTTTCTTTTTTATAAATTCTTGTAAATAAAAGAATTCGCACCCTATCAGCATGCACGAGATAATGATAAATCCTAAAATAGTAAAATGATCGTAAACAGTAAAATAATCGGATTTTTGTTTTATAAGATAGACCGCAAACAAGGCGACTACACCCATAAGCAATATGGTCGTTGTAATTATTCCAAAAATAGCAGACTCTCGATTTTTTGTTTTTGTCACTTTGCTTAACGTATAGTCTATGTAACAAACTTCGTTATTGTCTTTTTTGCGGAAGAGCATTGTTACCCAAAAATAAAATAAACCCGTTGCCACAACCAAATATAGGCAGAGAAACAAATATTTTAAGTAGTTTTCCATTGCCGACTTAAAAGATAAAATCATTACTACGTAGCCGAGAACAAACATTATCGGCTTAGATAAAAACATTAAAATTCTCGCCGTTGGCATAAGGAATTCGCCTGTTTTTCGGACTACCCTCATTTCGAAAAAGCAACTGCAAAATGAGGTCACTACGGCAAGGAACAAAAGCAGCCATAAGCCGTTCCTTGTGTTATTAAGATTACCACTTAAAACACAAAGCATAAAAGCAGTCATAGAAGCAAAGCAAATCGAATTTCTTATGATTACGCTCTTATATAATTGTTTTAC
>CANRAI010000042.1 GCA_947628555.1 uncultured Clostridia bacterium
AATAATGGTCGTAATCCGAAAAGGCAATCCGCTTGGAATACGCAAGGTCCGCATTTTCCGCGGAAGGAATTTTCCAGCTGTTGAATTCTATGCTTCTCTCTTTGTTGTAGCCATCAAAGTCGCTCTCTTTAAAAAACGCGGAAACGGGCGCCATGGCGAATGTACGCGTATCCACCATGCACCAGCGGGTCGTCCCCGCGCCGACCTTTTTGCCTTTGACGTAGAGTTCGAAATCCCTGAAAAATATAAGGTGTCTCGGTCTGAGAGGCCAGGTATGAATCTCCAACTCCTCCCCGAGTTTTACGGGTCTTTCAAGCTTTATATAATAATTCACCACGACAAATCCGAGATTTTTAGGAGATATCGCTTCATACCCGAATCCGAGTTCGTCGGCGGAAATACAAGCCGATTCCTCCATAAACGAAAGCAGCGACGAGGGTTTAAGATTGTCAAAAGCGTCCGAGTCGGTAAATTTAACTTCGTATTTTTTGATATTTCTGTACATAATCCCACCATAAAATCAGTTTTGATAATTATATCATTAAAAGGCGAAAAAGTACACAGATTAACGTAATTTAAGGCAAATTATGTGTGACATAGTACTTTTTAATTCGTTAAAACATTGACATTGCGCTCAAAATATGTTATAATTATGAAAATTACGGAGGAAATACACTTGGAAGACGAACTTCTTGACCCCGAACGCGAAGACGGCGACAATGAGTCTGCTTCGGAATCCGAGGTTAAAAGCGGCATTAGCGCCGACCTTATCCGAGGTCATATAAATACCATTATTCTTCGCACCCTTTACGAGCGCGACAAATACGGTTATGAAATTATCGAGGAGATAGAGGCGAAAAGCCACGGGCAGTATTCGCTGAAACAGCCCACGCTTTACAGCGCATTGAAAAGGCTGGAAAGCCAGGGTTACATAAACGCTTATTGGAAGACGGACGAAGTATCGCTCGGCGGCCGCCGCAAATATTATACATTGACGGACAGCGGCAGGGAGATTACCGAAAGAAATCAAGCCGAATGGGAATATTCGAGGACGGTTATCGACAATCTTATCTC
Organism: uncultured Clostridia bacterium; assembly: GCA_947628555.1. Taxonomy (GTDB): domain Bacteria; phylum Bacillota; class Clostridia; order Christensenellales; family Borkfalkiaceae; genus Coproplasma. The sequence continues at coordinate 1,075 of CANRAI010000042.1, forward strand.
CGACAGAAATTTCGATTTCAGCCAGCCCGCCCCCAACGCCGTCGATTTTAAAATTCTGAAAAATTCCACCTCTCGCGTACCCTTTGTCAAGAACAACGACGGGGATGAACGCGAAATATCTTATGACGAGCCTTCCGAGGACCAGATTGTTGAAATCAACCGCGAGGACGCGACAGACGTAGTAATAACGGAAAACGATTCGCAACCTGCCGAAGCTGCGCAGCCCGAAGATAACAATGAAGAAAGCGCGGCTTTCGAACAGCCCGCCGCTCAGCCGCAGTATGTTGAGCAACCTGCGCAGCCTCAATTTAACGAACAGCCTGCGCCCCAACCTCAATATGCCGAGCAACCGGTACGTCAGTACGCGGAACAGACAATCCCCTACGTAGAACAGCCCGTACAGCAGATACAGTACGTGCAGGCGATACCCGTTCAGCAGATTCCCGTACAGCAGGTACAATTCGTGCAGACGATACCCGTTCAGCCCCAATACGCCGAACAACCCGCGCCCCAGCCGGCTCCTCAGCCTGAGCCGCAACCCGAGCCGGACGAAAAGAAAGACGAAATTTCGGAAGAGCAGAAAAAAATTCTTCACGAAAACTATATAAAGCTTATTTCCGAGCCCGTCGAAAAGAAAGACGATACGCCTGAAACGCCGTATTCGCAGAATATCGACACGGAAAAACTTCTATACAATAACCGCCCCGAAACAGAGCGGGACTATAAAAATCTGATAAACAATCTGTTTGTAAACACCGTCAGGGCGCCCATATCCGCCCCTGCCTACCAACAGCCTGCGCCCCAGCCAGCGCAAGTTCCCCAGCCCGTCCAGATACCCGAGCCGGTAGAAACTACGCCCGCTCCGCAGTATCAGACCGTTGCAACAGAGAACGTGAAAATCGACGATATGGCGGCAAAGGCGCGCGAGGACGGCTTGACCATAGGCACTTCCGAAAATTACGTAATAGACAACCGCAAAAAGAGATACGACCTCGGGGAAGCGATGTTTAAGTGTTCGCTTATAGTAGGCGCGATACTGCTATTCGAATTTATGCTCTGCTTCATTTTCAGAAGCGAGTTGGGCGCAACTCCCGACGCAAAACTGTCGATTGCCTATCCCCTCGTTATTTTGGCTATCGCCATAGCCGAAGTGCTGCTTTTCAGCGTGTTGCATTTTGCGGGAATTGTAAAAAGCACCAAACCGAACGCGTCGATTTATATATCTTCATGTATAATTGTAACAGTTGTATCCATGTTGATAATTTATATCATGGCGTTCATATTAAACGTAAATTTCTCTTATGCGGGCGATATTATGGCAAAGATTGTCATTCCCTGCATCGTCGTGTTGAACATTTCTGTATTCGGGTTTCTTTTGTATCTTTTCAGCAGGCGCTAATTTATGAAAATCCTTGTTATAATCAAGTCTAAACATAGGCAAAACACTTTAAAAATTGCCGAGGCAATGGCCGAAGCCGCTCCGATTACCGTGTGCGACGTTTCGGAAGCCGAAAAATTCGATTTAAACCAATACGATATCATCGGCATAGGCAGCGGCATTTACTACGGGAAATTCGGCAAAGATATTTTCGAATTCGTCACTAATCACCTTGACGATTTGAGCAACGTATTCGTATTCTCGACAAGCGGCAAGGGTAAACCCGAAAACAACGACGAAATTTTAGACTATCTGAACCTAAATTGTAAAAACGTCCTCGGCAGCTTCACCTGCAAAGGGCTTTGCAAATGGTTTATTTTCGGCTTGGTTGGCGGAATTGCCAAAGGACACCCTAACGGAAACGACTACGAAAACGCGCAGGACTTTATTCGGCAGGTCATCGATAAGTACAACTCTTCAAAAGCTGAAATTTAAAATCGAAAAATCGCGCTCATTTGGTCTATTACCCATAAAACAAACTAATATTTATCAGGCTGCCCATAAGGCAGCTTGATTTTTGTATATCGAAATCCACGCGATAGTTACTTAACGCGCGTTATATTTCAAAATTCAAAAGCGCCCGAAGTTACGACTTCGGGCGCTTTAAATAAGTATTGTTTTTATTTTGCATATTCGCTTGCGCGGAATTCCCTTATTACGTTGACCTTAATCTGACCGGGATATTCAAGCTCACTTTCGATTTTCTTTGCGATATCCTTGGCAAGGAAGACTGCCTGCGCGTCGTCAATCTGTTCGGGCTTGACGATTACGCGCACTTCTCTGCCCGCCTGAATTGCGTAGCTTTTATCGACCCCGCTGAAACCGCTTGCGATTTCTTCAAGCTTTTCAAGGCGCTTGACGTAGTTTGTACCCGTCTCCCTTCTCGCCCCGGGGCGCGAACCCGATATAGCATCCGCGGCGGCAACAAGCACCGCTTCAACCGTCTTGGGCTCTACGTCGCCGTGGTGGGCGGCAATAGCGTTTATAACGTTGTTGCTCTCGCGGAATTTCTTAGCCAGGTCTGCGCCCAACTGAATGTGAGTGCCTTCCTGTTCATGGTCAACGGCTTTTCCTATATCATGGAGAAGCCCCGCGCGCTTGGCAAGATTTACATCAAGCCCCAGCTCCTGCGCCATAAGTCCCGCAAGCTGCGCCACCTCTATCGAGTGCTTATATACGTTCTGCCCGTAGCTTGTTCTGTACTTCAACCTGCCGAGAAGTTTTATAAGTTCGGGATGAAGCCCGAAGATACCGACTTCAAACATAGCGCTTTCGCCCGCCTGTTTGATTTCGACGTCCATCTCCTTTTTCACTTTTTCGACAGTTTCCTCTATTCTTGCAGGATGAATCCTGCCGTCGGAAATAAGTTTTTCAAGGGTAAGCCTTGCGATTTCGCGCCTTACGGGGTCGAAGCCCGAAAGAATTACGACTTCGGGAGTATCGTCGATTATAAGCTCGATACCTGTGGCGTTTTCGATAGCGCGGATATTTCTGCCTTCGCGGCCTATGAGCCTTGCCTTCATATCGTCGCTGGGCAAGGGCACGACGGACACGGTAATTTCGGAAGCCTGATCCGCGGCGCACCGCTGAATCGCAAGCGAAATTATCTTCTTCGCCTCGTTATTAGCCTCGTCCTTGGCGGTTTGCTCGATATTTCTTACCTGTAAGGCGACGTCGTGACGAGTTTCGTCGAGTATCTCATTAGTTAAAAGTTTTTTCGCCTCTTCCCGCGTAAGTTGCGCTACCTTTTCAAGCTCCTCGACCATAAGCTGGTGCTGATGATCTACCTTTTCCTGCGTCTTTTTAATTTCGTTTTCGCGGTTTGTAAGTTCGCGCTTCTGCTGTTCAATTACGTTGGTCTGCTTTAAAAGAGATTCCTCTTTTTTGTCGAGAATGTCCTCCTTCTGCACAAGCCTCTGCTCCTGTTTTTGAAGTTCGGCCTTCTTCTCCTTGTTCTCCTTTTCCAGTTCGTTCCTTAATTGCAGTCCCTGTTCCTTTGCCTCAATCAACGCCTCTTTCTTCATTGCTTTACATTCAAGCGAAGCGTCCTCAATCATTTTTGCGGCTCTTTGCTCAACCTCGCCGAGTCTTTTGTCAATACTTTTTTTTCTGAAAATCGAGCCGACAAAAAACATAGCTACGGCTACGCCGACGACAGCCACCCCAAGCGCTACGGTAACACCGATAAACACGCCGTTGGCTACAAGAAACAGGCTGCTTAATGCCAAAAAGTTCATTTAAGCCTCCTGATAAAATTATTAAATATATACCATTCTTCTTTCGAAGCCGTTTATATCTGTTTACATTTTACATCAACACAAATCAAAAGTCAATTTTATTGAATAACAAGTTTTTATAATATAGTAAAAGACGGGTATATCCCCGTCCTTTAACCATACATAAAAATTACTCAAATCACATATTTTCAAGCCTGCTGAGCCACAGCGTTGCCACCGCGTCGGACGGCATACGCCAATCGCCGCGCGGCGAAAGCGTTACAGACCCGACCTTTACACCGTCGGGCACGCACGAACGCTTGAATTGTTGCGCGAAAAATCTTTCGTAGAAATTTTTAAGCCACTTTAAAATTGTTTCATCGTCAAACTCGCCTTTAAAGGCGCGCTTTGCCATGAAATATACTTTTTCGGGAGAGAAACCGCGGCGAATCGCGTTGTAAAGGAAAAAATCGTGAAGAATATAAGGTCCTACCAAGTCTTCGGTTTTTTGGGCAATCTTACCGTCCTTATCGGGGGGCAGAAGTTCCGGACTGATTTCCGTAGCCAAAATATCCTTTAAAACCTTTTCGGCAGCGCCGCCCAGCCTTTCGGCTTCATATTTGACAAGGTGCTTTACAAGCGTTTTGGGTACGGAAGAATTTACGGCGTACATGGACATATGGTCGCCGTTGTAAGTTGCCCAGCCGAGGGCGATTTCGCTTAAATCCCCCGTTCCTATTACAAGACCGCCCGTCTTGTTTGCCAAATCCATTAAAATCAAAGTTCTGGTGCGGGCCTGCGAATTTTCGTACGTCACGTCGTACGTTTGCTCGTCGTGCCCTATATCCTTGAAGTGCTGCAAAACGCTTTTTTTGATTGAAATAGTTCTTTCCGTCGCACCCAGCTCGCGAATGAGTTTCAGCGAATTGTTTTTCGTTTTACCCGTTGTGCCGAACCCGGGCATCGTCACCGCGATGATACCCGACGGCTCTCTGCCCAGCGATTTAAAAGCGCGCGCCGTTACAAGCAGCGCAAGCGCGGAATCCAGCCCGCCCGAAACCCCTATCACCGCCGTTTTGGCGTTGGTATGGGAAAGGCGCTTTTCGAGCCCCTTAGATTGTATGGAAAGTATAAGCTCGGACCTTTCCGTAAGCTCCGCTCCTGCCTCGGGAACAAACGGAAGTCTCGGAAAACTGCGGGATATTTCCCCATCGTCTTCCCCTGCTTTAAATTCTATGAAAGTATATCCTTCTTCGCACCCGCCGAAAAAGCTGCTCGACGTTCTTCGGCGCTCGTTATCGATAAGTTCTACGTCGATATCCGAGTAAAGCAACCCGTTTTCAAAGGGCTTGCTTTCGCAAAGAACCGAGCCGTTTTCGGCAATTATATTATGGCCCGCATAAACCATGTCGGTAGTGCTTTCGCCGTCGCCCGCGTCGGAATAGATATACGCGCAAACAAGCTTGCCCGACTGCATTTTGACAAGGTCGCGCCTGTACTCCGCCTTACCTACCGTTTCGTCGCTGCACGACAGGTTGACTATAATTTCCGCCCCCGCCTGCGCGTGACCTACCGACGGCGAAGCCGGCGACCATAAGTCCTCGCAGATTTCGCATGCAACTGTAAATCCGGGAACATTTACGGCCTTGAATATAAGCTTACTGCCGAAAGGAACGGTTTGCCCGCCGACCTTTATAGTGGAATTTTCTTTCGGAGCGGGAGAAAAATGCCGTCTTTCGTAAAATTCGCCGTAATTCGGAATATGAGTTTTGGGAACGACGCCTAAAATTTTACCGTCCGACATTACGACCGCGCAGTTATATAATCTGCCTCCGTCCGCTATGGGCGCGCCCACTATCACGAGCGACCCGAAGCCCTTCGTACAACCGCATATTTCGCTTAAAGCGGAATTTACGCCGTCAAGCAGCGCGGATTGATTGAAAAGGTCGCCGCAGGTATATCCGCAAACGCAAAGCTCGGGAAAGACGGTCAGTCGGCTGCCCGCGGAAACGCTCGCTTTTACGGCGGAAATTATGTTTTTTGTATTGAATTTTACGTCGGCGACCCTTACGGGAACTGTCGCCGAGCAAACTTTGACAAAGCCGAACTGCATTTAATCCTTCTTTTGCAGCGACGCTTTATGCGCTTCCCTTATTTTTGCTTCCAATTCAGCCTTGAATTCGGCATTGGCTTTAAGATAATCGCGCATTTTTTCGCGCCCCTGCGCTATTTTATTGTCGTTGTAATTGAACCACGAGCCGCTCTTTTCGAGTATTCCGTATTGAACGCCGAGGTCGATAAGACAACCTTCTTGCGAAATTCCCTCGCCGTAAATTATATCAAATTCGGCGACTTTGAAAGGCGGCGCGACTTTGTTTTTCACAACCTTGCATTTCGCGCTGTTGCCGATGATTTCGCCCTCGCTTTTTAGCGCGTCGGTCTTTCTTATGTCAAGGCGTATCGAAGCGAAATATTTCAACGCCTTGCCGCCGGGGGTAGTTTCGGGATTGCCGAACATAACTCCCACTTTCTCGCGGAGCTGGTTAATAAAAATTACGCAGGTTTTGGAACGGTTTGTTATGGCGGTTAGCTTTCTGAGGGCCTGTGACATCAGCCTTGCCAGCAAGCCTACGTGAGTATCGCCCATATCGCCCTCTATTTCAGCTTTTGGAGTCAGCGCCGCAACCGAATCGACCACTATAACGTCAACCGCGCTCGAACGCACAAGCGATTCGCATATATCCAACGCCTGTTCGCCCGTATCGGGTTGGGAAAGATAAAGTTCGTTGGTATCTACCCCGAGGGCGTGCGCATACTGCGCGTCGAGGGCGTGTTCGGCGTCTATAAACGCGGCGACTCCCCCCGCCTTCTGCGTTTCCGCAATTATATGCAGGGCGACCGTCGTCTTGCCCGAAGATTCCGGTCCGAAAATTTCTATAATTCTGCCGCGGGGAACGCCGCCTACGCCCAAAGCAAGGTCAAGCGAAAGGCAGCCCGTAGGTATCACTTCTATCTCGCTGTTGATATTCGTATCTCCGAGTTTCATTATAGAACCCTTGCCGTACTGCTTTTCAATTAAGGCAATGGTTGAATTTAGGGCTTTGAGTTTTTCTTCGTTCATATTTTTCTCCTGAATTATTTTATCTTTTTAAACGCCGCAAACAGAGCGAGATTTATCGTGGTTTCCGTAATTGTCTGCCTGTCGCCTTTAAGCTCGTATTTGGTAACCGAAATCCCGTCCGATTTACCTACGCCTATATAAACGAGACCCACGGGCTTGGAAGTGGAATCGGAATTGGGTCCGGCTATACCCGTAGTGGAAACGGCTACGTCGCATCCGCCCGTATTAAGAAGTCCTTCCACCATCTCGTATGCGGTGTCTTCCGACACTGCGCCCTGATTTTTCAAGGTAATCTGCTTTACGCCGAGACGTTTGGTTTTGGATTCGTTGGAATAGGTGTTCACGCCCTCGTAGTAAACCTCGCTTATGCCCGGCACTTCCACCAGACGCTTAGCAATGCCGCCGCCCGTAAAGGATTCCGCGACGGAAATTTTGATACGGCGAAGTTTTAAAAGCTGATAAAGCCTTTCTGCAAGCGAAACGTCCTCTATGGCATAGACATATTCGTTAAGGCTGCCGATAAGGGAACGGTAAATTACGTCCACGGCGTCTTGCCCGAGTGTTTGGGGATAGATTATCTCTATCGAGCAATCCGAATATCGGCTTGTAACGTTAAAATCGCACTGCGGACTAATGTTTTTGACCTTTCCTATCGCTTCGTTTATAACCGCGGTCGAAGCGCCGACGGTCTTTATATACATTCTGCCTATACGCCGCCCGAGCTTTGATATTACAAGTTCCGCGGCGGTTTTTCGCCCTTCCGCGTCGTCCGAATTTATAACAAAAACTCCCGTTCCCTCCGCGGAAAGCGCAACGCCCTCGAATTTACCGCCGAATAATTTTTCCGAAAAATCTTTAAGCGCGTTTACCGTCGCCTGCGGGCACAGAAGCACAATCCCAGAATAATTCCCCTTACATTCGCGTACGCTGCGGGTGATTTCCTCCGAGTCGTCGAAAGCGCAATATTCGAGCCTGTCGAAATAAACGCCTTCCGAAGCAAACTTTTTAATAATCGAGTCCGCAACTTCAAAGTCGTTTACCTTTTTGTTCCGTAAAACAATCAAGCAGTTTTTTAAACTCATTTTTTAAGCACTTCTCTGTTTTTAACAAGATAATTAGTACCCGATATCACCGTGAGAATTACGGCAAGGGCAAAAAACGCAAGCCCGACGTAGCGAACAATATCGCACGCCATATGGTCTGTAAATTCCGCAATTCCGGCGCCGGCAAGAAGCAACACTATGGCTATATCCTGCGTAACGGTCTTATATTTGCCGAAAATATCCGCGGCAATTACCGTACCTTTGCCTGCGGCGACCATTCTGAACCCGCTTACTATAATTTCCCGTGCCAGAATTACCGCTACACCGCAACCTGCGGCAATAATAGCCCAAGAACCTAACTTAAAAGTAAAAAATCTGGGCGCGGTAAGCATTACGACAAGCGCCGAAAGCACCAAAAC
>CANRAI010000043.1 GCA_947628555.1 uncultured Clostridia bacterium
TTTTTGCCTTCGAGCTCGAACCGCTTTTCAACGAAGTACTCCGCCTCGAAAGATTCAAGCGCCCTTTCGGCTTCGGTAAAGGGCATTCCCTTCTCCTTTGCCGTAAGGCAGGTCTTGTAAAAGGCGGAATAAGCCGTGCCGTCCAACATTTTTTGGGCGTCGTCCGCGTTTCCGAACAGGGCGGCAAGCGCTTCCTTTTTAAGCGAACCGCCTTCTACGAACAGTTTTTCCGCCTGTTCAATGTCCGCAGAGCGCATATATGTCAGAATATTCTGCCTGTCCGCCTTGCCTGCAAGCAATTTTTTAAGCAACGCGTTGCGTTTGCAAACCCCATGCAGGTATTTATAAAGCGCGCCGTCAAATAAGGCGCCTATTTCCGCGCCCGAAGCGTTATTTTCGTCCGAAAGCGCTTGTTCCGCGGGCTCACGAAGTTCTGCGGGCAGCCCTTCGTAATTTTTTTCGCTTATCGCGCGCGCTATGTCCTTAACGGGGACAAGCCCTTCTGGCGCGAGCATCTTATCGGCTTCCGACGACAAAATCGCAGCCTTGCACAGCGCCTTGGCGTTATGAAAATCCCTCGGGGACAAAAGATAACAAAGTTCGGTTTTCGCGGGGGCGTATTCACGGATAAAGCCGTCCAGCGCCGCCTCTTCCGCTTTACATAGCTCTTCCGGCTCTTCAAACGAGCCGCCGCCGAAGCCGTTTTCCTTCAAGGCGCGCAAAAATTCCTCCTCCGTCATTTCGCAAAAACGCAGAAGTTTTTCGCCCAAAAGGTATCTTTCTCTTACGGCGATTACGCCGTTTGTAAAGTCAGAATTCATCATATGGCTTTGTTATACGAACAATTTTGCCGCAAGCTCAGCCTGCCGCTCTTCCCTGTCGGCACTTAAAATAGCAGAATAGGAAAGGTTTTTATCGCTTTTTTTGCCGCGGAGAATACACCCGCCGTCGATATCCGCGCGCCCGAGGCTGAACGACAGCCCGCGCTCTTTTACGACGTCAAGGTTTACAGCCCCCATCGCGTAAGGGAAATTTTTGGCGAATATTATTTCGTCGCCCTCTTCGGCATTTTCGATAAGAAGCTTTTCCAAAAATTTCAACGCGTCGCGTTCGTTCAGTTCGAGAAGTTTTTTGTGCGCGCGGGAGTAAATTTCGTCAATTACCCGCCTTTTTGCGGCAAGAACTATCTTCGAACAATCCAACCGCGCAGTCGCGGCTTTGCCTTCGCTTATACGCTTTGACCTTTCGTCCAATTCGGCGGAAGTTTCCGCCCTCTCTTTTTCCGCAAGCTGTTCCGCGGCTTCGACTATCCCCTGCGCGCGCTCTTTGGCGGCGCGGACAATCTCTGCCGCTTCGGACTCGGCGTCCGAAATTATGCGGTTTACAATCTCTTCCTTGCCCATATACGCCTTAAATAGCCGCTACCAGCATTATGGAAATGATTAAGCCGAGAATTGCGTAGAATTCTATCATCGCGGGATAGATAATAAGCTTACCGCCGAGGGAATCCTGTTTGCCGACCGCATATATACAGTTGACAGAAGATTTACCCTGGAAAATACCCGTGATTAAGCCGGAAATCATCATCGGCAGAACCGCGCCTACAAAAGCCCAGCCCTGCGCCGTAGCCATCTCCGGCGCGAGCGAGCCGGACGCAATGATGCCTATGATGAAGCCGTAGATACCCTGCGTTGCGGGAAGAAGTACAAGCACCATAAGCTTACCGAACTTTTTCGGATTTTCGCTGAGGACTCCCGCTGCGGCGCGCCCCGTCTTAAAAAGACCTATGCACGAACCTACTCCGCACAAGAGCACGCAGAGTGCGACTCCCGCCATTGCAATGGCATAACCTGTTGTGTACATAATATTTAACCTCCGAATTATTGACTATTTAATACCCTTTGCGGGTGTGTTGCCTTGTTCCAGATAAATGTGTCTGTGCTGCGAACCGAGAGGGGTGAACAGTTCTCCCTCGCCCGTATAGAACCTGCCGTAAAATTCCACGTATTGAAGCCTTGCGTCGTGAATGTACGCCCCGAGAAGCCCTATCGCCAGGTTGAAAGCATGTCCCACAAGCATCAAAATCACGCCCAAAATCGCAAACAGTACGTTGCCGCCCGTTATGAAGTCTATCGAATACTTAGAAACAATCTGCGCTATAATCGCGCCCGACAGCATAAGCCCGTACAGACGGGCGTAGCTTAAAATGTCCGAAACGTAGTTTATAACTCCGTAAACGGAGCCGAAACCCTTTGTGAATTTGCCGACGAATTTTTCCTTTCTGCCCGCCGTAAGCGCGGCAAGCGCAAGGCTTGCCCCAGCGGTTATTCCGCCGACCGTCACGAAGATTTTCGGGAGATTGAAGTCCTCCACAAGCCCCAAAATCGCCAAAGCGACGCCCACGGAGAACAGCGCCCACAGTACGCCGTCGAAAAGTCCGTCGAAAAATCTGCCCTTTCTCCACTCCTGCACGGCTTTGCAGACATACCCCGCGAAAAGCTGGGAAATACCCAAAATCATGGCTATTACAAGCACGGCGGGGATTTTAATGCCCATAAAGGAATACATTCCGGTCTGCGCGTCGGGCATCAGCGTACGCGGCAAAATCTGCACGCCGAAAAACGAATTGAACAAAAAGCCCCAGATTACCGCAAAAACTCCGCCGACGGCGAACACGCCCGAAAGGCTTTTAATAGCGCTTCCCTTGCGGCTTTTTATCCAAAGCGCGCCCCCGCCTAAAAGCATTAGCAGACCGTAGCCTATATCGCCCATAATAAAGCCGAGGAACAGGCTGTAAAAGAACGCCATTACGGTGTTGGGGTCGAATTCCCGCGCGTTCGGCGGGGAATACATATTTGTTATCGCTTCGAAATTCGAAATCACGGCGTTGTTCTTTGCAAGCGTCGGAATTTCCTCGTTTTCGGCGGGGTCGGAAAACTCATACCACATGGCGAACCCGCAAGAATCCAACGCCGATTTTACATTCTGCTCCTCGCAGGCGGGCACGAAAGCTTCCAAAAAGAAAGTCCTCTCCGTGCCGCGCATTTTCGCGGCAGCCTCAGCCTTTTCAAGTTGGAAGCCGACGTAATCGCAATAAATTTTCAGCCCGCGTATCTCGGAAGTAAGTTCCGAAAGTTTTTCCTCCGCCGCACGCCTTTTTTCTGCCATAAATTGAAGCCGTCCTTTAAGGGAGGCAAGCTGCTCTTCGCCCGAAATATCGCCCGAATAAGGACAGGGCGAAAATCCCGAACCGCTTAATATCCCCTCTACTTCCGCCCAGACGCTTATATGGCAGTAAACGGCAAGCGTGACCGTTTCGCCGCCCGTCTGCGCCTCGTATGCGGCGAGTTCGGTTTCGTCCAGCTTCTTTTTAAGCTCTTCCCACGCGGGCGCGGGCACAATACCGAGCGCGGTTTTGACCGAACGGGTCGCGGCGTATGCGGAAAAAGGAATTTTCAGCCCGCCGTAAGGTTCCGCAGCGGCTATCGCGCGGGCAAGCCGCCCCTGTTCGGATATGCAAGAATTTATCTCTTCCGTCAAGGCGCCTACCTTTGAAACGACGGCGGCGGCTTCCTCCCGCCTTTCGCCTGCGGAAATAAATTCGGAATAGGTTACGGAAAATCCGTCCTTTACCGAAACCGTCTTACCTTTTTCGTCCATGTCGGCGGCGCGGGCGGAAAGCGTTTCTATCGCCGATTCCAGCGACGACAGCAACGCGGAAAGCTCCTCCGCCTGCGCGGGCAGAGGCTCTGTGCCCTCCTCTTCGGGGCGTTCCTTTATCTCGACGGCGTTCGTGCGCTGCAAGGCGTCGAGTATGCCGTCGCGGTCGTAGGAAAGCGCCGCGAGATTGAGTTTTCGCATTTTTTCAATCACTTCGTCAGCCTCCCCATGACTTCGGAAACGTAAATTTCGGTATTCTTCAAAATCCCGTCCGCATAGCTTTTGGCTTCCGAACGGGCTTTTTCTACTGCTTTAAAATAATCGCTTTGCGCCTTTTCCTCGGCGGCTTTAATGCCGCTTTCGGTATATTCCGCGCACTGCGCGCCACATTCTTTGGAAATTTCCGCCGCTCTTTTTTCGGCTGCGGCAAGAATTTCGGCTGCGCGCTCCTGCGCCTGCGCCTTTATCTGCGCCGCGCGGCTCTCCGCTTCGGATATGCTTTTAAGTATGCTTTCTTCCATAATAAGCTCCGTGAGTGCGGCAAGCCGTACTCTGATAAGACACAAAGGATTATACGTATGTATTATAATACCTCTTTTGGCGCAGTTTGTCAAGGCAAATGGGGCGGATTCACATTTTATGTTAAAAAAGATAATAATAAAAATCCCACGACAGCTTCTCGCGCAGGGAATAACCGTACTCGGATTTCAGCGGGGTAATTCAATGAAAATTTAAAATTTATTGACTTATATATTCCTTTCTGATATATTTTTACTATGCTTAATCAATTTTCGAGAACGCAACTGCTGTTAGGCGAAGAAGGTATGAAAAAACTCGCCGCATCCCGTGTAGCCGTATTCGGCATAGGCGGGGTGGGCGGCTATACCGTCGAGGCGCTCGCCCGCTCGGGCATAGGCGCCCTCGACCTTATCGACAACGACAAGATTTGCCTATCGAATATCAACCGTCAGATACTTGCCACGATGAAAACGGTCGGGATGTACAAAGTTGACGCCGCGGAAGAGAGAATTGCCGACATCAATCCCGACTGTAAGGTCAAAACTTACAAAACTTTCTATCTGCCGTCCGCCGAAAGCGAGTTTGACTTTACCCTGTATGACTACGTTGTAGATGCCATAGACACGGTGACGGGCAAACTCGCCATAATTAAAAACGCAAAAGCGGCGAACGTTCCCGTAATCAGCTCGATGGGGGCGGGAAACAAGCTTGACCCCACCGCGTTCGAGGTGGCGGATATTTATAAAACTTCGGTTTGCCCCCTTGCCAAAACCATGCGCAGGGAGCTTAGGAAATTGGGAATTGACAGCCTGAAAGTAGTATATTCCAAGGAAGAGCCCATAAAGCCGAAAAGTGACGACGGTATAAGCCCTTGCGAATGTTTACGGGACGAACGGGTCGCCCGCAAAGCTATCCCCGGCAGCAACGCGTTCGTTCCGTCGGTTGCGGGGCTTATTATCGCGGGGGAAGTAATAAAGGACATCATTAGCAAAAAATAAATGGGCTTTCGTTTGAAAGTTTAATGGATTTCCGTGTTTGGATATGCGGGGGCGCTCTGCGCAAAGCAGAGCGCCCCCGCATATTATCTTACAGCATTTTTTTTGTTATACGCGTTTAAAAATATAAAAAAATCGCTTGACAAATACCCCGATAGGGTATATACTGCAAATACCTTACGGGGGTATTTGGAATTTCCGTTACCACCGCGGCGTAAAAAAATTAAAAACAGGTGATAATTATGCGTGACAAAGACAAAGAATGTTGCCTTTACAAAAAGACGGAGCGCGGCGAGGAAGAACGCAAAAAGCTTATAAACAGGCTGAATAGGATAGAAGGGCAAATCCGCGGGATACGCGCCATGGTTGAAAAAGACGCTTACTGCACGGATATTTTGGTGCAGTCCGCGGCGGTGAACGCCGCCGTCAACTCCTTCAATAAGGATTTGATTGCGGGGCATATCCGCCGTTGCGTAGCGCGCGATATCCGCGAAGGCAAAGACGAAGTAATAGACGAACTTGTAGAAACTCTGAAAAAATTGATGAGGTAAATATGGAGCAATATTCCGTAACGGGTATGAGCTGCGCGGCTTGCAGCGCGCACGTGGAAAAAGCCGTTTCGAAAGTAGCGGGGGTCACTTCCTGCACGGTCAGCCTGCTTACAAATTCCATGAGCGTAGAGGGTTCTGCCCCACCGTCTGAGATAATCGCCGCCGTAAAAGCGGCGGGCTACGGGGCGGAGCTGAAAGGCGCGAAAAAAGAGAGCATTGCAAATAATTCGGCAGACGACCTTAAAGACAGGGAAACGCCGAAACTTTTGATACGGTTTATAACGTCGCTAATATTTTTACTGCCGCTTATGTATATAACCATGGGGCATATGATGTGGAGCTGGCCTCTCCCGCCATTTTTCAACGGCAATCACGTCGCATTGGGGCTTGTTCAGCTGTTGCTTTGCTCTATCGTCATGGTAATCAACCGAAAATTCTTCGTCAGCGGCTTCAAAAGCCTTTGGCGGCGCGCGCCGAACATGGACGCCCTTGTATCGCTGGGGGCCTCCGCCGCTTTCCTTTACAGCGTGGCGGCATTGTTTTTGATGACCGACGCGCAGGTGAAAGGCGGCTCTTCCGCGGCAATGAAGTATATGGACGAATTGTACTTCGAGTCCGCCGCCACCATATTGACCCTTATCACCCTCGGCAAAACTTTGGAAGCCCATTCCAAAGGCAGGACAACGGACGCCCTTAAAGGACTTATGAGGCTTGCGCCAAAAACTGCGGTAATAGTGCGAGACGGGCAGGAAATAACCGTACCCGTTGATAAGGTCGGGAAAGGAGATATTTACCTTGTGCGTCCGGGCGAAAGTATTCCCGTTGACGGCATAGTTTTGGAAGGCGGCAGCGCCGTGGACGAATCCGCGCTTACGGGAGAAAGCATACCCGTCGATAAAGCGGCGGGAAGCGTTGTTTCGGCGGGAACTATAAACCAATCGGGCTTCATACGTTGCGAAGCTACCCGCGTTGGCGAGGACACTACCCTTTCCCATATAATCCAGATGGTCGAAGGCGCTGCGGCGACAAAAGCGCCCATAGCAAAGGTCGCGGACAAAGTATCGGGCGTGTTCGTGCCCGCCGTAATGGGCGTCGCCCTCGTCACGTTCATCGTGTGGTTGTTCGTCGGTCACCTTGCCGTAGGATACGCCCTTGCGCGGGCAATATCCGTCCTTGTAATAAGCTGTCCCTGCGCGTTGGGGCTGGCTACTCCCGTAGCCGTCATGGTAGGCAACGGCAAGGGCGCGAAAAACGGAATTTTATTCAAAACCGCCGCCTCGCTCGAAGCGACGGGCAGGGCGCAATACGTTGCGCTGGATAAGACGGGCACTATCACCAAGGGCGCGCCGCAGGTTACGGATATAGTTCCCGCAGACGGCGAAGACGAAACTTCGCTTTTAAGGCTTGCCTACTCCCTCGAACGCAAAAGCGAGCACCCTCTTGCGAAAGCCGTAATTAAGAAAGCGGAAGCCGAAAATATCCCCTTCGAAGAAGTGTCCGATTTCAAAGCCCTGTCAGGCAACGGGCTGACCGCGGAAGTCGGCGGAAGCGTTCTTTGCGGTGGTAACTTCGGGTTTATCTCCTCTATGTCTGCCGTTCCGGAAGAAATGAAAGTTAAGGCGGAACAGCTTTCCGCAGAGGGAAAAACTCCGCTGTATTTCTCGCGCGGCGGAAAATTCAAAGGCGTTATAGCCGTCGCCGACGTCATAAAAGACGACAGCCCGCAGGCAATCCGCGAATTGCACGACATGGGTATCCGCGTGATTATGCTTACGGGCGACAACGAGCGCACGGCAAAGGCGATAGCGGATAAGGTCGGCGTTGACGAAGCGATATCGGGCGTACTGCCCGCCGAAAAGGAAAGCGTTGTGCGCGGACTGAAAAAGAAAGGCAAGGTGATTATGGTAGGCGACGGAATAAACGACGCGCCTGCGCTCACGAGCGCTGACATAGGCATTGCGATAGGCGCGGGCACGGACGTGGCGATAGACGCGGCGGACGTTGTGCTTATGAAAAACAGCCTTACGGACGTGCCCGCGGCGATAAGACTTAGCCGCGCAACCCTGCGCAACATTCACGAAAACTTATTCTGGGCGTTTATTTACAACGCTCTGCTTATTCCGTTCGCGGCGGGCGTATTCATCCCGCTTGCGGCATTCACTCCCAATTTCGGATGGCAGCTGGACCCTATGTTCGGCGCGGCGGCGATGAGCCTTTCAAGCTTCTGCGTGGTCATGAACGCTTTAAGGCTGAACCTGTTCAATCCCCATAACAGTAAAAAAGACCGTAAAATCAAGCATAAAACCAAAAAGAACGAAGATATCGAAAAGGAGGAAAACGATATGCATAGAACTTTGAAAATCGAAGGCATGATGTGCGAACACTGCGAGGCGCACACGAAAGCGGCTTTGGAGGCGGTTGACGGCGTCAGTCTTGCCGAGGTCAGCCATAAGAGCGGAACGGCTGAGGTAACGCTTACAAAGCAGGTTGACGACGAAGCGTTGAAGCAGGCTGTTGAAGCCGAAGGCTACAAGGTCACAAAAATTTCATAATTCATCATTCGGCGCGGCGGCGGGGGCTGATAATTCAGCCCCCGCCGCTTCCTCATAAACAGTTGACGAAAAAATATTATTTGCTTTCAACAGCATTATCCTCAATTGAACCCCCAGATAGTCTGGGGGTTTTCATTATACAAAATTCCCGCTTGCCAAAACGGCAAAACGGGAATTTTTGAAAAGATGAGAGATATGAAAACTTACAAACTTTTTTTCAAAGATATGGTTACAGGATAAATAAAATTATAATCACTTCCATTACTGATAGATCCTAATGAAAGGAATGCATATTCCGAATAACCATTCAGCTTAGCATCTGATATTGAAATAGACCCATTATTAAACTTTGATTTTAAAATCATTATAACCTGACTATCTACAAATAATAGTTGCAAATTGGTCTCTGTACCTTTGAAATTTTTTGTCACATTAACCGTATATGAGGTTGCACTAAAAGAAGAGTCAACTTTGAATTTATATACAGCCTGCTCCATTTTAGTTACACCCACAAAATTTACAGGAACTTCAATTGGCGTTCCGTCCGCTTTAAGCGTAGGCATTTCGTAATCCTTAACAGTGATATCGGCATTAACGGTTACACCGTTCGTTGTTTGGAAAGTAATTTTGGCATCTCCTTCCGCTATGTTTATATAACCGAAATAAACGTTATGCTGGGCTTGGCTGCGGCTTTCGCTGAACACAAGCTCGGACGTATCATTTTTTCCGTTTATATGCATTTGCAATCTTCCGGTCGAGAGTTGGGTACTGCCCAAATCGGCTTCTATGATATGAACGCCTTGCGCTGTACCGGCAGGAACATCAATTTCATCATAACCGCGCGAATCAATATTAATTTTTATAGTAGACTCTTCAGCCGTACCGCCGCCTGTTCCGTCTGCGCCTTTGATTGAACCGTAAGGCTTCCACTCGTTGTCTTCAAAGAAATATACGTTCCATTCCTTTGTGTCAACGTACATATCCCCTTCGATAGCTCCTTCGGTTGAAGTAGG
>CANRAI010000044.1 GCA_947628555.1 uncultured Clostridia bacterium
CTTTACGGTCTGCACGGAGCCGTGGTAGAAAACTGCACGTTTAAAGGACCCGCGGACGGCGAATCGGCGCTGAAAGAATGTAAAAACATTAAATTGAAAGGCTGCGCATTTTCGCTGCGCTATCCCCTTTGGCACGTAACCGACTACTCTGCGGAAAACTGCTCTATGGACGTGAACGCACGCGCCGCCGTGTGGTATTCGGAGAACGGAGTATTCAAAAACTGCAACTTGGGCGGAATAAAAGTTTTCCGCGAATGTAAGAATACGGTTGTCGAAAATTGCAAGATTTCCTCTTTCGAATCGGGCTGGCACTGCATAGGGATAGAGTACAAGGATTGCGAAATTCTTTCCGAATATCTGCTTTTGGGGAGCAAAGACATACGAATTAAGGACTGCGTTTTAGACGGCAAGTACCCCCTACAATACGTAGAAAACGCCCTAATAGAAAACTGCAAGATACACTTTAAGGACTGCCTTTGGCACGCAAAAAACGTGACGGTCAGAAACAGCGTTTTAAGCGGCGAATACCTTGCCTGGTATTCCGAGAACTTAACCCTTGAAAATTGCCTTATAGAGGGCACTCAGCCCCTATGCTACTGCAAGGGATTGAAGCTTATCAACTGCCGCACAAAGGACTGCGATTTATCCTTTGAACTTTCCGATATCGACGCGGAAATTAAGGGCGAAGTCAAATCTATCCGCAGCCCCCTTTCGGGCAGAATAGTGTGCGGCGAATTGGGCGGGCTTATCGAAGACGTTTCCAAAGATTATAACCTTACCGCGGAAATCATCGTAAAAAATAAATAATGTGTTATATAAAAAATCCGCGCCGCCGTTTTTAAACGGCGGCGCGGATTTTTATTCATTCGCAAGCGTTGATAATTTAATTGTGGATAACTTTTTTAATTCTGCCACGCGTTTTGTGCGAAAAACAGCGATTTTTAAGATTTTTTTGCCGCAATGTGGATATGTTGTGGATAACTTTTTTGAATATTTATTTCTCAACAACTCAATTGACAATTTTTGTGGATAAAATTCTGTGGATAAATACCTTAAAATACTTAATATATGCCGCAAAAACGCAAGTTATCCACAAAATTTTACTGCTTATCTACCTTTTTGCCATAGACCGCCGACACGTTGTTTGCATAACGCTGCATACCGTCGCACGATTTAAGGGGTATGGCGTCCTCATAGTCGCTGAGTTTCTTCGCCTGTTCCCTTGAAAGACGCGTGGGAATATCTATTTCCACAGTCACGTACAAGTTGCCCGTACCCTGCACGGTTTTAACGCCCTTTCCGCGCAAAGTGAAGCGCGTACCCGAAGCCGTGCCTTCGGGAATGGTCAGTTCAAGCGTATCGTCTATGCCGGGAACTTGGATTTTTCCGCCTAAAACGGCGGTTTTGTAGGAAATAGGCACGGTTACGTACAAATCCCTGTCCTGCCGCCTTAACATCTTGTGCGGCTCTATGCGGAAATAGATATACAAATCGCCGCTTTCGCCGCCGTTGCCCGCAGCCTGACCGTAACCGCGCTTTCTGAGGCTGGAATCGCTGTCAACGCCCGCCGGGATGTTTACGGTGAATACCGTCTCCCTGCGCGTATAGCCCTTACCCTTGCAGTCAGGACATCTTTCAAGCACTTTTTTGCCCGTGCCGCCGCAATCGGGGCACGCGCCGACCTGAATAGTACGGCCGAATATAGTATCCTGCTGGAACTTCACCCTGCCGCTTCCGCCGCAGCGAGAGCATTTCTGAAAAGCCGTTCCGCCCTTCGCGCCCGTTCCCGAACACGCTGGACAAGGCTCATTGCGCATATAGCGCACCTCTTTCACGCAGCCCTTGATAGCGTCGAGAAAGGAAAGGTTTATCGTGTGCTGAATATCTTCGCCGCGGGGAGCCGCCTGCTGGCGCACGCTTCCGCCAAATCCGCCGCCGAAAACCGAGTTTATTATATCCTCGAAGCCGCCGAATCCGCCGCCAAACGGGTTGCCTCCGCCACCGAAGGGGTTTCCGCTCATTCCCGGGTGTTCGAGTTCGTAATCGTATTGCTTCCTTTTGCTCTCGTCGGAAAGGATTTCGTTCGCCTCGTTAATTTCCTTGAATTTCTCGGCTGCCGCCGCGTCGCCCGGGTGAAAGTCGGGGTGATACTGCTTGGCAAGTTTTCTGTAAGCCGATTTTATCTCGTCCTGCGTAGCCGTCTTGGAAACGCCGAGGATATCGTAGTAATTTTTTTTATCTGCCATAATTTTATGAATATCGCGTCTGCGCTTTAAATCGTATTTAACCGTTTTGAGGGGTGTTAAAATTAACACCCCTCAGTGGATTTTTTTTACTCAGTGCTGTCTGAATTCGGTATCGCCGCCGTCGCCGCCGTCGGGATTGCCGCTTCCGCTTGCGCCGCCCGCCTGCTGGTACATCTTGGCGATTACGGGCTGGATATCCTTTGTCAGCGTATCCATAGCCGCCTTTATACGGTCGTTATCGCCCGAATCAAGCTCTGTTTTGGCTTTGGCAATCGCGTCCTCTACAATCTTCTTATCGTCGTCGGTGAGTTTGTCTCCCGCTTCCTTTACAGTCTTTTCAAGGCTGTCTATCATGCTTTCAAGGTTGTTCTTGTTGTCAACCGCCTCTTTACGCTTCTTATCCTCTTCGGCGTATTTTTCCGCGTCCTTGACAGCCTTATCGATGTCCTCTTCCGAAAGGTTCGTCGAAGCTGTAATGGTAATGTTCGTGCTCTTGCCCGTGCCCAAATCCTTTGCGGTGACATTTACGATGCCGTTCGCATCGACGTCGAACGTAACCTCAATCTGGGGCACGCCGCGGGGTGCGGGAGGTATATCGGTAAGCATAAATCTGCCGAGCGACTTATTGTCGCGCGCAAATTTTCTTTCGCCTTGCAAAACGTTGATTTCAACGCCGGGCTGGTTATCCGCCGCGGTCGAGAATACCTGGCTCTTCTTTACGGGAATAGTGGTATTTCTTTCAATCAACGGAGTTGAAACGCCACCCAAAGTTTCGATACCGAGGGTCAAAGGCATTACGTCGAGAAGAAGTACGTCTTTGACTTCGCCCGAAAGAACGCCGCCCTGAATTGCCGCGCCTATTGCAACACATTCGTCGGGATTTATGCCTTTAAAAGGCTCCTTACCGGTAATCTGCTTTACCTTTTCCACTACCGCGGGAACGCGCGTTGAACCGCCGACAAGAATTACCTTGGAAATATCGCCGTATGAAAGCCCTGCGTCCTGCATAGCCTTTTTCATGGGCTCTACTGTGCGCTCCACAAGGTCTGCCGTAAGCGAATCGAATTTCTGTTTGGAAAGGTCTATATCGAGGTGCTGGGGCGCGCCGTCAACCACCGTTATGAAAGGCAGGTTGATATTTGTCGTGCTCATGCCGGAAAGTTCGATTTTACCCTTTTCCGCGGCTTCTTTCAACCTCTGCATAGCCATTTTATCCTTGGACAAGTCAACGCCCGTATCGCGTTTGAAACTTTCGACAAGGAAATCTATAATTTTATTATCGAAGTCGTCGCCGCCGAGGTGGGTATCGCCGTTGGTAGCGAGAACTTCGAACACGCCGTCGCCTATTTCGAGTATCGAAACATCGAACGTACCGCCGCCGAGGTCGTAAATCATGACCTTCTGGCTTCCCTCCTGTTTATCGAGGCCGTACGCAAGCGCCGCCGCAGTGGGCTCGTTTATGATACGCAGAACGTTAAGTCCCGCAATCTTGCCCGCGTCTTTGGTAGCCTGCCGCTGGGAGTCGTTGAAGTACGCGGGGCAGGTTATTACGGCGTCAGTGACTTTCGTGCCGAGATAGCTTTCCGCGTCCGTCTTTAACTTGGTTAAAATCATGGCGGAAATTTCCTGCGGCGAATAGCCCTTTTCGATATTCACCCTATATGATTCGCCCATATGGCGCTTTATTGAAATAACCGTCTTGTCGGGCTGTGCAACGGCAAGACGTTTTGCCGCCTGACCGACTATACGAGTACCGTCCGCTTTAAAGGAAACGACGGACGGAGTAGTCCTGTTGCCCTCGCTGTTGGCGATAACGACGGGCTCGCCCCCTTCCATTACCGCTACGCAAGAGTTCGTAGTTCCCAAATCTATTCCTATTACCTTACCCATTTATTATATTCTCCTTTATTAACCTTTATATATTTTAAACGGTCACCGAGACCTGTGCAAACCGTACCACTTTGCCGTCCGCTCTGTATCCTTTTTTGATTACCTGCTTGACCGTATTCGGCGTTTCGCCTTCCGCGCAGGGGCAATTCATAACAGCTTCCGCCACGCTTTCGTCGAAAGGGTCGCCCGCCGATATTTTAATTTCCTCTATGCCGAGTGAGCGAAGCACGGTTGCAAAACTTTTTATTACCTTGTCTATACCCGTTTTGGTTTTTTCGTCCGAAGCCGAATCATATGCGTATCCGAAGTTGTCAGCTACGGGCAAAAATTTCAAAACCGCTTCCGCCGCGCCGTCGCGGTATGCCGCCGAAACGGATTGTGCATTGCGCTTCCTGAAATTATCGTACTCCGCGGAAACCGAATACCACTTTCGCTTGTAGTCCTCCGCAGAAGCCAAAGCTTTTTCGAGTTCGGAAGGCTCTTTGGGCTCATCCGCCGTTTTTCCGTCCGTTTCCTCGGTTTCGAGTTTCAGCTTTTCGGCTTCCGCCCTCAATTTTTCGGCTTCGTTTTTAAACTTTTCGGCTTCGGCAGCGGTATTTTCATTCTGCACGCCGTTCTTTTTTGCCATATCCGCTCCTTTGTTTGCTTGTTTACAATAATAATATAAAGCAATTTCCGAACCGTTAAACAGTCCCGGACAAAAAAGTTACGTATTTTTAAAATTTTTCCCGAAGCTTTTCAAAAATTTGCCGCCGCCCGTAAATTGAGTTAAATATATATTTGACATTATCCCCCGCGTTTGATAAAATAGTTTTGTTTTGGACGTGGCATATTTGCCGCTTTTTAGAAAGAGGAGCGGCAACGTAGCTCATTTGCCGTTTTTGCTTTCCGCAAAACGGCTTTAAGCGGAGTTTGCCGCGACGAGCAGAGATGGCGGAGCGGTCTTGCTACGCAAGCGATACGACGAACGCGGCGGTCTTGTAAGGAGCCGCAGGCGACGGAATAGCGATTGTTAGCTTGCTCAATCGCGTCAAACCGAGGCAATAGGCAGCGAAAAATGCAGAGATGGCGGAGCGGTCGAACGCGGCGGTCTTGAAAACCGTTGAAGTGAAAGCTTCCGGGGGTTCGAATCCCTCTCTCTGCGCCAAAAATGGCGGCGGCGCAAAAGCGCCGCCGCCATTTTTGGGTTTTACGGTTTTGGAGAGGGATTCGAGGGTGGAGGCGATTGCGGGAGCTATCGGTTTGCATTGATTAGCTTTTAAACATATTTTTTTGTTACGCAAACTGAACAGCACAGTGCGCTGTTCACCGAGGCGCGCCGCCAAAGGCGCGAATCCCTCTCTCTGCGCCAAAGTAGGCGGAGCACAATGGGCGCTCCGCCTACTTTGTTTGAGGGAATGAAGAACCCCCGCCGTTCGCGCGAGGGCGCAGCCCGACGCTCTGCCGAGGCTCCCGAAAGGGAAACGGCAGTATCCTTCTGCGCCAAGAGCGCCCGATTTGAACCCAAACGATTCAAATCGGGCGCTTTCTTTGTAAAACTCCACTACTATAAATTAAATAATTATTTTCAATTCCAGAAAATTTTAACTAATTATAAAAAGCGCTGGAATTGTCCGTTTTCGGGTCAATTTCCGTTTTTTAAAACCTGTTTATCCAAACTGAGAATGTTGGCAATATTGTAGGCGCGTTTAATTTTATCTATCCTGCCCGCGTTGAAATAGCTGTAAATTCCCTCCGCGGAATAAATGCAGTGGTCGTACAGCACCACGTTGTTAAAACTGCACAGCATCTGCACTTCGGCTGTGAAATCGTCGTCCTTTTCGGACGGCTGCGAACTGCCCGAAAGGTGATTGTGGGCTATAAGTAACCCGTAGGGCTTCTGCGTGGCGATAAGCGCGCTTATCTCTTCGCTGTCCACGGTCACGCCGTGAGCTTCGTTGTTCGTGCGGGAAAAAATATGCTTTACCTTTCCGTTTTTCTCGCAGAAATAAATTTCAAGCACTTCGGCAGAGCGATTTTTAAGCCGCTCCGAAGTAAAAGTCTTGAAATCGCCGTAATTTTTCAACAAAACTTCGCGGCGGTCGGAAGAATATGCCGCCGCGGAAACCGAGCCCACTACTTTAAGATAATTAGCCACGCTTTCGCCCACGCCCTCAACGGCTTTAAGCTGGGACGCTTCCGCTTCGAGTACGCCTTTCAAAGAGCCGAAGGCGTCCAAAAGCGCGTGCGCAATCGGATTAGTGTTCTTCCGCGGGAACGCGTTGAAAAGCAGCATTTCCAAAAGTTCGTGGTCGTGCAGAAATCCGTCGGAATTCAGCCTTTCGTAAAGCCGCTGCCTGTGCCCCGCGTGGTTCATTTAATCACCGCCTTCGACTGCGTAGCCTCGCCCAAAACAAAGGGCAAAAGAGCGCTGTACATAAGATTGGGCAAAATATTGAACATATGGTTGTCGAACAGCGAAATTACCAAAAGCCCGACTACCGAAGCCGCAATAAACGCCTTTTTTACAGTCGGCTTTTTAGCGAAAGCGATAAAAGTCTGCACTCTGTGGACAAGATATGCCGTAAATCCTACTATCCCGCACGCCGCCAGAAGTTCGGCGAAGGTGTTGCAGGCAAATTCGGGCACGAAAGCAAGCCCCGTGAAATCGCAATCGTGATAATTCAGATTAAAGCCCGCGCCAAATATGGGGTGATCTACAAAGAAGCGCATTGCGGTGTTCAGAAGTTCGATTCTGCCGTTGCCGAAAAACATTCCGTTCTCGTCGAAAAGGTTATCGAATATGCTGCCCAAAAGCTTTATAATCGCATCCCATTTGACTATTACCGTAATTGCACCCGCAAGAATCAATATGCCCGCCGTAATGACGTTCGCCCTGCGGGATTTTTTGTTTATAAGCGCAAGCAAAAGCGAAACGGGATAGACAACCGCTATACCTATCATGGATTGGCGGCTGGTAGTCAGGAAAACACAAACCGCAAGAACGGTCGCGTAAATCATAAATCCGAAGCCGTACTTATATTGCGTAGAAAGCATCATGACCGGGGGCACGCACAATACAAACAGCATGCCTATGGTATTCCATACTCCCCAGCCTAATACCACCATTTCTTTTATTATTTCGCCGTCCGCGTCCAACATTCCCCTGCCGTTGCTTATGTACAGTACGGCAAGTTCCGTTACGAGAACGGTGGACAGGGCGAGAAAGCCGAAGCAGATTTTTTTGTAATTTTCGGAAGTCAGGGTTACATTTCCCGAAATCACCACGAAAATCGCCAAATAAACCGCAGCCATGACAAGTCCGTAAATAAAGTCGAAAACCGAATAGTTTGCCTTCCCCAAACCGTTTAAAAGGAAAGCTCCCGCAAGGACGCACAGCCCGAAAAATACGGGCGTAGGTTTGAAAGTTTTCGTCTTATAAAGCATAACGAATCTTGCAATAATCGCGGCTATAACCAAAGAGAGCACCACGCCTATCTGCGCTAGATTAGCCGTCCGCATAAAATAGCCCGGGTCGGCCGCCGTTATCATTAACGACGTCGTATGCTTAACCGACACGAACACGCTGAAAAAGAAAAGGTGGGAAACAAAAGGCGTCAAATCGTCCAAAAGCAGCAGCATTGCCACCGACGCCGCCGCAAGATAATATATGGAAACCATATCCCACCCTAGATAATAGCACAGCATTATCACGGCGGCGGTAAAAAAAGGAAAGACGTGAGAGGACAAAATTATCCGAAGCACGTCTTTTAAACTTTTACCCTTTAATTGGCCGAAAGGATTACGCACAGTATTCTCCACAAAAATGTGATTACAAAATGTATTATACTACGTAATTCAGCATTTGTCAACATAAAAGCAAAGTTTGCAATTCAATTCGGCGCCGCGCAATTCCAAAGAAAATGTCCGCCTCTATTGACTCGCGAACCGATTTGTGTTAAAATGTATATATGCGTATAGAAGCACTTGAACTGAAAAACACGAAGAATATGCGCGATATGGGCGGAATACCCGCCGCGGACGGGCGAAAGATAAAGAAGGGCAAACTTATAAGAAGCGGCAGGATTTGTAAACTTCCCGAAAGCGCGAAGAAAGCCCTTGAAAATATGCGTATTGACGCCGTTATAGATATGCGCTCTCCCAAAGAAATCGAGGAACACCCGCCCACTTTGCTGGAAGGGGCGGTTTACCATTATTTTCCGCTTACCACCACCGCCACAAGCGAAATCCTTACGGGCAAAAGCATGGCGAAGATACAGTACGCGCAGAGCAAACGCATTAAAAACGAATTCGGTACGGCGGAAAATTATATGAACGAGATGTATAAAATCATCGTGTTCGACCCCACCTCGCAGGAAAAATTAAAAAAAATTTTCAGGCTTTTCATCGAAGAGGAAAATTGCATACTGTTTCACTGCAATTCGGGCACGGACCGGACGGGAATAGTGGCAATGCTGCTTGAATCGGCGCTCGGCGTGGATAAGGAAACCATTGTGGAGGACTATATGGCAAGCCGCCGCATCCAATTACGCCGCCGAACCTGCCAGAGAATATTGCTTGCTCCCGCTCCCGTGAGGCTGTGCTTCAAAAAACTGCTGTTCGCAATGATGCTGCCGCGGCCGCAGTATATTATCCGCCTTATGGAGGAAATAGAGCGGCGTTACGGCTCTGTTGCAGGCTATGTGGAAACCGTCCTCGAAGTGACGGCAGAAGAAAGGGAAATTTTAAAAAATAAATATCTTGAAAATAAAATGTAGTACATATAGCGTTTAATATAAGCCGCGCGGGCTTCGCAGCCCGCGCGGCTTTGTTTGCGCCCAAAAAAGGGCGGCATGTTATTTGTTTTACGCCCCCAAAAGGGGCGGTATGTTTTTGTATAAGCCAGAAAAAAGCGGCTTGTTACATTGTTTGCGTCGGGTGCGGCGGTTTGATTTTACATATATTCAGATATACAAGTGTACAACCGCGAATTTCACTCGACTGTTACGCTTTTTGCGAGATTTCTCGGCTTGTCGGGGTCGCGCCCCATAATCACCGCAGTGCGGTATGCAAGGAGCTGCAAAGCCGCCGCCGAAACAAGTGGCGACAGGAATTTATCACATTCGGGAAGGGGAATGATTTCCGCCACTTGTTTC
>CANRAI010000045.1 GCA_947628555.1 uncultured Clostridia bacterium
AGCCTGTTTCGGATATTTTTAAGCACCAAAACCTTATCGGCAATGGGGTCGAGAAATTTCCCCAAGTCCGTTACAAGGTTATACTTCCTCGCGATTTTTCCGTCGAGAAAATCCGTAAGGCACGCAAGACAGAATACCGCGAGAGCGGCGAGGTAATGTCCCGTAAAATTCACGTAAAAAAATACGATGAATACTGGTATCATAACCACCCTGCTGACAGTAAGTTTATTGGGAAGATTCATTCCGCCGCCGCCCGCCGCAATCTTGTATGCACGGCTGTTTTTATCCTGTTCGTTCATAATTCGAAATCCTCGGTACGGCCGTAAAGGTCGTAACTGTCCGCCCTGTCTATAATAACGTCTATATACTCGCCCTGCGCGGCGGAAGGCGCGTTGAAATATACTTTTCCGTCAATGTCGGGGGCCTGAAAGTATGCCCTGCCGAAAAAGCAGCTTTTTTCGTAATCGATGCCGTCGCAAAGCACTTGGATTTTTTTGCCTACAAAATCTTGCGTCTCTTCGCGGCATATCTCTTCCTGTATGGCATACAGCTTTCTTACACGCGATTTTTTAACGAAATAATTTATCTGACCTTTAAGCTTATATGCCGCAGTTTCCGGCTCGCGCGAATATGCGAAAAATCCGCAGTTTTCAAGTTTAGCTTCCCTTAAAAAATCGCAAAGCCCCTCGAATTCCTCCTCCGTTTCGCCCGGGAAACCCGCTATAAAGGTCGAGCGCAGCGCAATCACGGGAATTCTTTCACGAAGCTTACGGATAAGGGCAAGATATTCCGCCCTGCCCCCCTTCCTGTTCATAAGCTTTAAGATTCTGTCTTCGCTGTGTTGAAGCGGGATATCGAGGTATTTAATAATTTTAGGATTGACCCGAATTTCTTCAATCAACCCGTCGTCTATCATATCGGGATAACAATACAGTAATCTTACTCTTTTAATGTTGACAAGTGCAGTCAGTTTTTGCAAAAATTCCGTTAATTTTTTTTGTCCGTATAAATCTATGCCGTAGCGCGTGACGTCCTGCGCGACCAAAATCAGCTCCGAAACGTCGCCGAGCCGCTCTGCCTCCGTTAAAAGGCTTTCCATAGGCTCGCTTTTGTACGAGCCGCGGATTTGGGGAATCAGGCAGTAAGTACATCTGTTGTTACAGCCGTCGGCAATTTTCAGATACGCATAATGCAGTGGCGTGGTTACGCGCCTGTCCGTAAACAAAGCGCCTTTACCCGTACCGACGAAATTCACCCTCTCTCCGCCGTAAGATTTTTCGAGCGCGGCGAAAAAATTTTCGTAGTCGCCCGTGCCCAAAAAAACGTCTGCTTCCGTAAGTCCGTTGAATATTTCCCCGATATATTTTTGCGGCAGACAGCCCGTCACGACAAGTTTTTCAAGCTTATCGCTCTTACGGAGTGAACAGTCCAGCACCGTCTCTATCGCTTCTTTGCGCGATTCGTTCAGAAAAGCGCAGGTATTTACGATAAGAATCTGCGCTTCCGAAATATCGTCCGTAACCGTACATCCTTTTTCGCATATAAGCGACAAAAGTTTTTCGCTGTCAACCCTGTTTTTATCGCAACCGAGAGAAATTACGCCGAATTTCTTTTGCGTAAAATCAATCATCCACTTCACCGTAGGTGTTCGTAAATTCGTCCATTGTCATAAGCACCTTTCTCGGCTTGGAGCCTTCCGATTTGGTGACGTAGTTCATCTTGTCCATCCAGTCGATTATCTTGCACGCCTTGATATAGCCGACGGGGAACCGCCGCTGTATCATTGAAACGGAAGCCTGGTTGGAAAGTATGCAATACTTCAACGCCTTCAAATAGGTATCGTCCATCTTGCCTTCGACGGAATCCTCTCCGTCCTCGCCGCCGGCGGAAGCCGAACTTTCGGGTTCTTCCACCTTATTGATAAATTCCGTGGCTTCCTCGTCGAAGAAAGTTTCGTTGTTGTCGCGGACGAAGTTAGTGACTTTCTGCACTTCTTTGGAATCGATATAACAGCCCTGAATCCTCGTAAGTTCGGGTTTTTCAACCGAGCGGAAATACATATCGCCCATACCGAGCAGCTTTTCCGCGCCGCCCACGTCGAAAATCGTACGCGAATCGTCAAAAGAGTTGACCTTAAAGCCTATACGCGAAGGCAGGTTGGATTTTATCAGACCCGTAATGCAATCCACCGAAGGACGCTGTGTGGCAAGAATCAAATGAATACCGCAGGCGCGCGCTTTCTGCGCAAGGCGGATTATACGCATTTCGATATCCTTTTTCGCCTGCATCATCAAGTCGCCAAATTCGTCGAGAATTATAAGAATTTTCGGCAGCTTCTCCTCGCCTTCCGGCAAGTTGAAGTTATATTCGTCCAGATTCCTCGTCGCAACGCCGTTTTCGGTCATTTCCTTGAAAAGGGTATATCTGCGCTCCATTTCCTTTATAGCCCAATTCAGCGCCTTTATAACCTTATCGACGTCGTAGAGAATTTCGTTTATCATAAGGTGCGGCAATCTGCGGAATGTGATAAATTCGGACTGTTTGGGGTCAACGAGAATAAGACGCAGTTCTTCCGGCCCGTATTTATATAATAAACTGACGATAAGCGCGTTCAGACAGATTGATTTACCGCTGCCCGTAGTACCTGCAACAAGCAGGTGCGGCATTCTGGTAATATCTGGGCAGACGACCGCGCCCTCTACGTTTTTGCCCAACCCGAAAGTGAGCGAATTTGGCTTGCAATTTATGTATTGAGGACTTGCAAGCATCGCTTTAAGCCCTACAACCGTGCGTTTATTGTTCGGGATTTCAATTGAAATAGCGCCTTTTGAGTAATTCAGATAAACAGTGACGTTATCTTTCATAAGGGCAAGCGCAATCTCGTCGCGGTAGCTTAAAGCGCGCTTAATATTCGTTCTGTCGGGAATTATTACGTCGTATCTGGTAATCGCGGGACCGACTGTAACGTTGGAAATCTGGCTTTGGATTTTGAATTTTTCAAGAGTTTCGACGATGATTCGCTTGTTGTCCTCTATTTCACCCGTATTAACGTTGTTGTTTTCGGGATAATCGTCCAAAAGGTCAAGCGACGGGCGCACGTACTTCTTCCATACGTGCTTCGGCTTTTCGGGTTTCGCTTGCTTGACTTCTTTTTCAGCGGCGGGCTTCCACCTGTCGGCAGAGGGAACGCCGAAGCCCGCCTCTCTGCGTGCGGAACGCAAATCGTCGGCGTCGTCCGGTCTTCTGTCACCCCTTCTTTCGCCGCGCTCGGCTGCGCCGCTCTCCGGTTCGGATAAACCTCCCCTCTCGGAGCGTTCTCCCCTTGAAGACAGCCCGAGAACATCCTCGTCCGCCTCGTCTTCGTCGTCGTCAAAAAGATTTACTTTGGAATCCGGATTTTCCGTCCTGCCTCTGTCGGACGCACTTCTCTCCCCGCGGGAATTTTCGCCGCCGAACAGCGGCGTAACGTCCGATTGTCTGTCGGAAGTCAAACGTCTTAAATCTTCGCGGTCATGCGGCTCTTCGCGGTTTTCAGGGTTTCGCTCGGGCGTGAAGCGAACAAAATCGTCCCCTTCCAGCCGTAATTCGCCACCTCTGCCCGATTCGGAACGGATGTCTTCCGACCTGTTTTCAATCGGGCGTTCGAATGAAGCGCGCTCATGCTCAATATTTATTTCCCGCGGGCGTTCGAACGTGCTACGCTCCTCTGCGCTATCCCTCGTCATATCGAATGCGCCGCGCTCACGCTCAACGCCCATATCCCTCGGCAATTCGGCAGAACCCCGCCCGGAATCGGAATTTCTATCGCCGAAAATGGGCTCGGACCTGCGTTCTCCCGCGCGAGGCGCGATATCATCGAAACCGCCGTCGAGATTTTCAACGGGTTTTTCACCGAAAACATAGCTTGACGGCGTTTCTTCCACTGGTCTGCTTGCGACTTCGTTCTGATAACTTTCGGTATAACTGCGGGGATTCTCCTCGGCTTCTAAGCTATCCGACATATCGCGGGAGGGCGCGGAAGGCGAAGAAAAATACGAAGCGCCCGAAGAAGAACCCGAGGACGACCCGAAAGAAATGCCGAACGCAGAACTCGACGAACCGGAAGAGCCCGAAGAACTTGAATAGCTCGACGAACTTGAAGAGCTTGACGGACTTGACGAACCGAAAGAACTTAAATAACCAGAAGAATCCACCGAGTTAGACAAACCCGAAGAACCCGACGGGGTGGACGAGCCGTAAGGACTTGAAATACTTGAACCAGACGAACCCGACGAGCCTGCGGACTGACCCGACGAAGGAGAAGGCGAAACTTTAAAGTTGCTTAAATATGATTCCACTCCGTCTTTGGGCTTATTGAAATATGACTCGCCGCTGTAAATCATATTCCTTTTATAGCTTTCGGCGTCGAATTCGCCCTTTTCGAATATGATTTTCCTGCCGAGATTGCGGCGGGAATACTTATCGTCATCTTCGGCTTGATTGGATGACGAATATGACGTTCCGCCGAAATTTTGCTGCTCGGCAGGCTGCCCATAGGCCTGTCCGGCGGGTTGTTGACGCGCATAGCCCATCTGATCCGCCGGCGGGTTATAATACCCCTGCTCGGCAGACTGTTGATAATTCTGCGGTTGGCCGTCAGGCTGAACGTATTGGTCGTAAACCTGTCGTTCGGGCTGCGGCTGATTATTCTGCAGTTGCGCTCCCAATGCCTGCGCGTTAGGGTCTAAATTATTCGTTTGCGCCGCGGGGGTCTGCGAATAATACGGGTCTGCCGATAAGGCGTTTGCAGAGACTTCGGGGGGAACGGATTCCGTCTGCACGCCATTTTCCGCCTGCTCCATCTGTTCTTTCGGAGGCATATTGCGCTTGATAAGGTAGAACATGACGTATCCGCAAAGCGCAAAAAGCACGGAATAAATTATGTAGGCGCCTATAAAAGTGGTGAATTTAGCCACGGGATATACGAAAATCCCGCAAGCCGCGCCGCCGAATGTATAGCCGCTCCACCCGTTTTTCGCCGTTGTGTAACATTCTCCGAGGTAGCCGCCGAAGCTTCCGAGCTGAAAATTCTTTGTGGTAACGGAATGGAACAGCAAAAACAGCACAAGCGCAGCGGCGGTCAAAGTCAGAAAGCAACTAGTTTTTAACCTTACGCTTTTGCCGAACGTAAGCCTCACGCCGAAATACGCAAGATAAATTGTCACGGGGATTGCGCCGTAGCCGAACGTACCGTACATGAACGTACAAATTTCCCTGCCGAGCCCCGCAAAAACTTTCTCGCGCGTCAAAAGCATCAAAAATACTATGGCGCTGAAAAGCAGTAGGGTCATTCCCATCGTTTCGCGCGTGAAAATATAAGAAATTTTGCCTGATTGTTGTTGTTTTTTCAATGACACTTTTAAACTCCGAAATCTGAACGTACAATTATATTTTTTCAGAACAATTATAACATCTTATAAAAAAAATAACAACAAAATGGCGACGGTTACTCAAACTTTATATATAATATTTATATATAAAAACGCGCCTTTTCGGCGCGTTTCCCCTTAATACGTTAAATTTTAAAACCGGCGCGGCTATATGCGGCAAATTCAGTCCGAAATAATTTCCCCTACTGTTTTTTTTGCGATATCGTAAATATCTCCCGCGCCCAGAAAAAGCACGGCGTCGCCCGCCGAAGCGCGGGAAATAAATTCTGCAATGTCTTTCGCGTCGTCGCCGTATCGGGATTTTTTTATTTTCTGCGACAAAGTCAGCGCGCTACCTGCGTCGTCATAATATTCCCTCGCCGCATAAGTGCGGTATATCAACAGATTATTCAGATTAGAAAGCACTTTTATAAATTGCTTCATCAGATTTTTCGTGCGGGAATATGTATGAGGCTGAAAAACTACGAAAAGCCTGCCCTTCACAAGCCTTTTTACCGTCCTTACGGAAGCGCGTATCTCGTCGGGGTGGTGCGCGTAGTCGGCTATATATTTGACCCCGCCGCTTTCCCCCAGCGTTTCAAAACGCCTTTCAACCCCTTTAAAGGAAGCAAGCCCCGCCTGTATATCTTTAAAGGAAATATTTTCGCTGCGGGCGGCGGCTATCGCGGCGAGCGCGTTCAGAATGTTGTGCTTTCCGTAAACTTTAAGGGAAATAACCCCTAGTTCGCAACCTCCCTCAAAAGCCTTGAATGAATAAAAACCGTCGGTTTCGGCAATATTTCCAGCATAGTAGTCGGCGTTTTTGTCAAAACCGAATGTAAGACCTTCCGTTGCGATATCCTTGTAAAGACTGATTTTCCTTTCCGCTCCGCCCAGGAAACGCGAATAACAAAGTTTCAGATTTTCTTCGCTTCCGTAACATTCGAGGTGGTCGGGACGGGTATTGAGAACCACAGCGGCGTCGGGCTTCAACAAAAGAAAATTTTTTTTGTATTCGCATGCTTCGGTTATAAAATAATCGCTTCCGCAGCGATAATAATTGCCGAATTTAAGATCCTTTCCGCCTATATGCGCGCAAAAGCCCTTACCCGCCGCCGAAAAAATATGCGCCAGCATAGCTGTACAGGTCGTTTTGCCGTGACACCCCGAAACGGCTATGACGCGAGTAAAGCTTTTAGAAATCTCGCTTAAAAATTGACCCCTTGAAAGCATGAATTTGCCGAGCGACCTCGCCTCGCTCAGTTGAATGTCGTTTTCCGGAATCGCGTCGGAATAAATCACTGCGTCGAAGTCGGCTATACTCTCCCTGCCGCTGCCCGTGCAGACGGAAATTCCTTCCCCCCTCAATTCATCAACCGTATCGCCGCCGCAAATGTCGCTGCCCGCAACAAATTTTCCACAGTCAAGAAGATACTTGGCGAGCGCGCTCATGCTTACCCCGCCTATTCCGATAAAATAAAAACTGTCAAAACAATCGAGAATACTCTTGTGCATATTAAATTTTATTCAAAAATAAGACAAATTTAGCACAAGAAATAAATTTTTTGCAAAAAATTTATAAAAAAATTTATAATTTTTATTTTTAGGTATTGAAATCAAAAAATTTTTATTGTATAATGAAAATAATGAAAGTATATTCTGGAAGGAGCTGGTATGAAAATCTCAGATGTACGAATCAGATTAGTTAACAAGGAGGACAATAAACTTAAAGCCGTGGCTTCAATTACCATCGACGATTGCTTTGTCGTTCACGATATCAAGGTGATAGAATCCGCCGACGGCGCGTTTATTGCGATGCCCAGCAGAAAAACTAATGATGGCGAATATAAGGATATTGCGCATCCCCTGAATACCGAGACCCGAGAAACATTAAAACAGGCAATCCTTAAAGCCTACAACGACGAGCTTGACAGAATTAAGACATCTTAGTATTTCTTCGGTTAAATAATACTGAATTTGTAGAAAGAAAAGTGTATTCGCCGAGAATACGCTTTTCTTTCTTGATTTTTTACAAAAAAGTTGAACTGCGCGCGGATTTTATCCGCGCGCAGTTTCCAATTTATTAACAATTATTTCATAGATTTACGACTTGAACTATGATATACGCCTTAATTATCCTTCTTACCGAAACCCTTCAACGCCTGTATAAACCTGGGGATTTCCTTGCCCACAGGGCGTTCTACGGATTCGCTCTGTCTCTGCTGAGTTTGCTGCCCGTTCGGCTGTACAGGTTGCCCCTGTTGTACGGGAACACCTTGCTGTACGGGAACTTGTTGAGCGGGAATACCCTGCTGCACAGGAACGCCTTGTTGCTGTACGGGAATACCCTGCTGGACAGGCTGTTGATTATACTGGGGCACAATCTGGGGATTTTGCTGCGCGGGTATCTGCACATAGGTTACCGAACGGTTGGGATAATAAGGGTCCGAAACGGACAACTTTCCGCCGATTGGCGTATTATAACCTTGCTGTCCGCCCTGAACGCCGTTTGGCATTGCGGGATTGTTTAATTTATCGGATTCATAGGCATTGCCGCCCCTGTAAACCCTTTGCTCCTCGGTTTTGTTAACTTCATAGCCCGGAAAACCCGTGGCTATAACTGTAATTTCCACTTCGTCATGGACGTTGGGGTCGATTCTCGCGCCGAAAATGATATTCGCGTCGGCGGCGACTACTCCCTTGACAAGTTCGGCGGCGTCGGTAACTTCGTCGAAAGTCAAATCCTGTCCGCCGCATATATTGAGAATTACGCCTTTCGCTCCCTCAATAGTGGTTTGAAGCAAAGGACAGCTTATGGCAAGGCGCACCGCTTCGACAACTCTGTTATCGCCCTTTGCAACGCCGACGCCGAGGTGCGCAATTCCCTTGTCC
Organism: uncultured Clostridia bacterium; assembly: GCA_947628555.1. Classification (GTDB taxonomy): domain Bacteria; phylum Bacillota; class Clostridia; order Christensenellales; family Borkfalkiaceae; genus Coproplasma. The sequence goes on from CANRAI010000045.1 coordinate 8,301, forward strand.
TTTAATATAGTCTTGACGTCCGCGAAGTCGAGGTTAATCAACGCGGGGTTTACTATAAGCTCCGCGATGCCCCTTATACCTTGTTTAAGAATTTCATCGGCGATACGCAACGCCTCTACCATAGGCGTGTTCTTAGCAACCACCGTCCTGATTTTATCGTTGGGAATTATTATTAAGGTATCGACGTACTTTTTAAGGTTATCCAAACCCTTCGCGGTATTCGCCATACGCGTTCTGCCCTCGAAAGTGAAAGGTTCGGTGACGACCGCGACGGTAAGAATTTTCATATCGCGCGCAAGTTTAGCTATAACGGGAGCCGCGCCCGTACCCGTGCCGCCGCCCATACCTGCGGTTATGAACAAAAGATCGGTATCCTTGACGGCTTCCGCCAGCGATTCCTTGCTTTCCTCGGCAGCCGCGCGGCCGATTTCGGGGTCCGCGCCCGCGCCCAGCCCTTTTGTGAGAGCTGCGCCTATCTGGATTTTATTTTTGCAGAGCGACAGGGCAAGTATCTGGCTGTCGGTATTTACCACATAGTATTCCGCGCTGGTTATCCCCGCCTCTATCATTCTGTTT
>CANRAI010000046.1 GCA_947628555.1 uncultured Clostridia bacterium
GCGAAAGTATGACTCAAAAAGACGTCGCCGACAAGTTGGGCATTTCTCAAAGTTACATATCGCGGCTGGAAAAGAAGATAATTTCAAAACTCAAAAAAGACATATCCAAACAAATAAATTAAAAAACGCAATATGTATCGCGTTTTTTAAAGCGTTTTGCGCAAGCTATCCTTTCTTACATATTCAGTTAGGAGGGATTGTATATGTTGCAGAAAGTTGTTATTTGCGGAGTGGATACTTCGGGGCTTCCCTTGTTGTCCGCCGCCGAACAGGAAGAACTTATGAAGCGTTTAAAGGCTGGCGACGAAGCCGCGCGCGAGCGCTTTATCGTGGGTAATATGCGGCTTGTGCTGTCGCTTGTGCGCAGATTCTGGGCAAAAAACGCCAACGCCGACGACGTTTTTCAGGCGGGTTGCGTAGGGCTTATAAAGGCGATAGACAATTTCAACGAAGGTTTCGGCGTCCGCTTTTCCACGTATGCCGTGCCGATGATTCTGGGTGAAATAAAGAGATTTTTGCGCGACGGCAATTCTTTGCGCGTATCGCGCTCGATAAGGGATACAGCCTACCAGATATTGAAAGTGCGCGAAAAATTGGAGGAGACGGACGACGACGTCACTTACGACAAAATAGCGCACGAAATGAATATCGCCGTTTCGGAAGTGGCGTATGCTTTGGACGCGATATCCGACCCCGTAAGCCTTTACGAACCCGTTTACAACAAGGCGGGCGACACGCTGCTTTTAATGGACCAGATTTTCGACGACAAGAACAACGACGAGGTGTGGACGGAAAAAGCCGCGCTGTACGAGGCGATAGACCGCCTAGAAAACAGGGAGAAGAAAATTCTGTTTTTGAGATATTTCGAGGGCAAGACTCAGACGGAAATTTCCGCGGAAGTGGGGATTTCGCAGGCGCAGGTGTCCCGCCTCGAAAAGACGGCTTTAAAGCAAATACGCGCCTGCATTTCGTAAATTTAATAAATTTAAAGATATTTTAAAAAGGCAATTAAATTTGCCTTTTTTTATTTTGGCGGAAACTTTTTCGAAAAATCTATATAAATAGATATGCATTTTATTTTATTGCTTTTACCGATGATAGACGCGAAAATTTTTAACGAGCTGCTGAAAAAGATTTATTACGACCCCGAGGCGCGAGAGCTGTTTTTCAAAAACTATTACGAACTTATAAAGTCGCGCGTAAAATGGAAATTAGGGAATAGGTCGGAATGGGAAGACGTGGCGCACGACGTAGTGCGAAAACTTCTTGAAACCGACTGGACTGATTATCCTTACGTAAACTTTCCCGTAAGCTGGCTTAATGCAATCGCCGATAACAGTGCAAAGGATTTATTCAGACAGACAAACAAAATTGTTCAAATTATAGAGGACAGCGCCGAAGAATTCAATCTTAACACCGCTTTGGTGGAAATGGAGCTGAAAGAAAAACTCGGGAAATTTCCCAAGGACGTACAATACATAATTCACGCTCATTTTATCGAAGGTTATACATATCTTGAAATTTCAAAAATTTTGGGCATTTCGCATGAAAACGTGCGCGTTAAGGCAAGCAGGACTCTCAAAAAGCTGAAAACTTCTTTAAATCTTACATTCAAAGGGTAGCCAATCGTTCTTGACAAAACCGTCGAAAAATAGTATAATCCGAAAAAACAACGGACGGTGTTGATATGAGGCGCAAGGTTTTAGTTTCGGAACTCGAAAAACAGTTGAAGCCCATAGCCGAAAGGCTGGATTTGCTTGAAAACAGAGTAGGGCGACTTGAAACGGAAGTCGCCGCATACAGGTCGCAGGCGGAGCTTTTGAATATTGCCGCCGATACAAAAGAGCCCGAAATCCCATTCGATGAAATACTTACAAAGCTGGACTACGTGCTTGCGGAATTGAGAAATGTGCGGACGTATATGGCTTATCCGCCCGAGCCGCGCGCGCAGTCTATGCAACCCGCGCCGCGCACGCAAAATATGCAACCCGCGCTCCGCGCGGATTATGAACGGCAATATTCTCAAACGGAACGGCAGGATATGATATACGGGCGGCGGAATTTGGATGCCGAAAATGTAGTCGAAAGCGGCGGTAACGCCCCGGACGAGGAAATTCCCGCTGCCGAATATTCGGAACAGCAAGGGGAAAACTCAACACGTTCCGACAATTTGCCCCCCGAACGCCTCGGCCAAAATGAAATTTACGAAACAGGCGACGCGGATACATCCGAAGTGGATTTTGTCAAAGTTGACGGAAGCGCCGTCCTTAAAGAGGAAGAAGCCCCGGAAGAAACACCGGAAGCCCGCAGGGAGAATCCTTTGCTTTCCGATACGCAGGTTTTCTCCAATACAAGGCTGCTTCCCTTTCTTGAAGGCAGGGAATTTGTGGTCGTGCGGGACAGGAAAAAACCCGCTACCGTCAGGTTTGACAGGAGCGCCGAGGGCAGGGGAATAGTCAGGTATGCGGATAACCGACTGGTAAGTATTTTTTCGACCCCGAAGTTTTTGGGAGAATACTATAACCTGGGAAAAACGCGGGACATATCGGCTGTTTCGGTCTGCGGAAGCGAATATTCCTTTCCCCGCAGCGGCGACATAAGCGAACAGGCGGTTTTCAAATTCGTAGTGGAGGACGGGGTATTGTGCCTTTACCTTTGCACCCGCGTATGGGGAGACGAGGAGAAAGGGTTCGTCTATGGCAACGACCAAGTCGTGAAGCTCGCAAGAGTGGATTAAGCCGTAATCCGATTTGACGGTACTCAAAAAGTAAATTAACAGTCCTATTGCTAATTATAAGAACTATTGCAACAGCATTAAATGAAATATCGACCTCTGAATAGTACAGGGCGGCGGCGCATAAAGCGCCGCCGCCCCTTTCGGTAAAACTTGATACGTACCGCTTTTTTAGGTTAAAATTGCTTCACTACCAGCTTCTCCATGAGCGCGATTATCGCATACATCCCGCCCGTAAGCACGCAGAGTATGAATGTTGACGTCATCACAAGGTCAAGCTGCATTACCTGCCCGCCATAGTTTATCAAATGGCCCAGCCCCGCCCTGGAAACGATATATTCGCCCATAATCGAGCCTATCCAGGCAAGCCCCACGGCGACTTTAAGCGTGTTCATAAGCGCAGGAAGGGAAGCGGGTATCACAAGCTTCAAAAGGGTCGTCGGCTTGCCCGCGCCCATTGCCTTCATAAGGGTCAGTTTAGTGGGGTCAACGGCGGCGAAACCGGCAAACGTGTTCATTATGCATAGAATTATCGCTACCAGCACGGTCATGAAAATTATTGCTTCGTAGCCCGTGCCTATCCAGATGATTATAAGAGGTCCTAGCGCGATTTTCGGCAGAGAATTCAATACTACGATATAAGGCTCTACGATTGCGTGGAGAGTATCGCTCGCCCAAAAGATTATGGCTATAACATATCCTACGATAACTGCGATGAAAAAGCCGACAATCGTTTCGCAAAGCGTTATGCCTATGTGGTAGAACAGCGAGCCGTCGCGGTAAAGCGAAACTATTGTCTTCGCCACGCGCGAGGGGGAGCTCGTGATGTACGGGTCTATCGCCTTGGTTTGGGCAAGCAATTCCCATATTCCCAGAACAACGGCAAGAATCAGCACGCGCGAAAGTATTACCGTCACCCGTTTTTTCTTTAATTTTTTCAGATACGCGAGGTGCTCGCGCGAGTAGTTTGTTTTTTTCATCTTTGGAAATTCCTTGTCAGTTCATATGCCCAATTCTTTTCTCAAAATTTCGAACGTTCCCGCAAAATGCACGTCGTTGCGGCGCGCTTTGGGCGTATCGGCAAAGTCTATCGGGTGTTCCGCCACGACGTGAGCGGGGCGCGCGGACAGTACTACCACCTTATCTGACAGCGCGATTGCTTCGGATATGTCGTGGGTGACAAGCAACGCCGTCTTTTTTTCGGATTTTATGATAGCCTGCACGTCGTCGCACACTTCAAGCCGCGTCTGATAGTCGAGTGCGGAAAACGGTTCGTCCAGAAGCAGGATTTCCGGCTCGGCGGCAAGCGTTCTGATAAGCGCCACCCTCTGCCTCATTCCGCCCGAAAGCTGCGAAGGGCTCTTTTTCAAAAAATCTTTAAGGCCGTATTTTTCGGCAAGCGCCACGGCTTTCGCCCGCATTTGGGCTGTGTTGCGTTTTTTGACTTCGAGGGGCAGAAATATATTCTGTTCCACCGTACGCCATTCGAACAGCGCGTCGCGTTGAAGCATATATCCGAATTCCCCGCCGCCGCGGGATATTTTGCCTGAGGACGGGAATAGAAGCCCCGCCGCAAGGGATAATATGGTTGACTTTCCGCAGCCCGAAGGCCCTATAACCGAAACGAATTGCCCCTTTTCAACCGAAAAACTAAGTTCTTTTACGGCGGACGTTTCGCCCGATTTTGTGTGGTAGGTGTAGGAAACGTTTTCAAATTCAAGCATTATGCATAAACTTCTTTATAGATTTTATCTGCAATCGCAGTGTTGACCACGTCGGCGAAAGAAACGCGCCTTTTAAGTTCGCCCGCACGTTCCATGACGTCTTGCAGCCTTGTCAGCGCGGATTCTTTCATCGCCATATTGGTTACCCAGGCGTCTATTTTTTTGTAGCTTTCCACCGAAGTTTTAAGGCTTGCTTCGCTCGTGCCCGCAAAGTAGGGCGCAAGCATGGAAGCTACCGTTGCGCTGTCCGCCGAATTGACGTATTTCACGGCTTTGGTTATTGCGCGCAACAGCCCTTCTATTTTATCCGTATGGGCGTCTATATAGCTTTGCTTTGCCATAAAGCAGGTATAGGGTATTTCGCCCGATTCCTGCCCCACGGAAGCCACTATGTAGCCCTTTCCGGCAGCCTGGTATTCGCTTGCGACGGGTTCGAACATTGTGCAGTAATCGGAGATTCCGCTTTCGAATGCGGGCGTCATCATGTTAAACGCCACGTCGTAGTTCAGTGTTGCGTTTATTCCGTTCTCGTGCAGAATGTATTCGAAGGTCATTGCGGGAACTCCGCCCTGCCTGCCTGCAAGCACGTTTTTGCCTTCGAGATTAGACCACTTGAAGTTGGGTTCTTCTTTTCTTCCTACAAGGAACGAGCCGTCGCGTTTGGTAAGCTGCCCGAATACTACGGGCTGGTCCTTACTTCCGCCTATATTGACGTAAATCGCCTGTTCGGGACCGCAGAAGCCGACGTCCGCGCCGCCCGAGAGCACCGCAGCCATAGTTGCGTCCGCGCCGCCGCCGTTGGTAAGTTCTATTTCAAACCCTTCGTCTCCGAAATATCCCAAAGCGTCCGCAAGATAGAGGGGGGCGTAGAATACGGAGTGGGTGACTTCGTTTATTCTAACAACTTTGTCGTTGCCTTTTTTTGTGCATCCTGCCGCCGCGAAAGGCACTGTAAAGGTGCATACGGCGGCTAAAATAAAGTAAATCAGCTTGTTTTTCACATAAAGCTCCTTAAAAATTTAATAATACATTCTATGCGTACCGCCGTTTGGTTTGACAACTTGCCAGGCGTTAAGCTATAATATCTCTGTATATCGTCTATTTTAAAGAGCTATTCAAAATTCAGAGGTCGTATAATATGGAGAAGAAGTACAATCCGAAGAGCTTCGAGGACAAGCTGTACAGGGAATGGGAGGAGTCCGGCTGTTTCAAGGCGGTGCGGGACGATAAAAAAGTTCCCTTTACGGTCATGATGCCGCCGCCCAACATCACGGGGCAGCTGCATATGGGGCACGCCATGGACGAAACGTTGCAGGACACGATAGTACGTTTCAAGCGTATGCAGGGATATTGTACCCTTTGGCTGCCCGGCACGGACCACGCGTCTATCGCCACCGAGCTTAAAATCGTTGAGGATATGAAAAAGGAAGGGCTAACGAAAGCCGACGTCGGGCGCGAGGGATTTCTCGAACGCGCTTGGAAGTGGAAAGAAAAGTACGCGGGGAGAATATGCGACCAGCTGAGAAAATTAGGTTCTTCCTGCGACTGGTCGCGCCTTACCTTTACAATGGATGAAAAATGTTCCAAAGCGGTAAGGGAAGTTTTTGTAAACCTATACAAAAAGGGCTTGATTTATCGGGGCGACCGCATTATAAACTGGTGCCCCTGCTGTAAAACCGCTCTTTCGGACGCGGAGGTGGAATACGCCGAGGAATCGGGTAACTTCTGGCACATAAAATACTTCGTCGAGGGAGGGGATTTCTTTCTTGAAGTCGCTACGACCCGACCGGAAACCCTTTTCGGCGACACTGCCGTCGCTGTCAACCCCAAGGACAAGCGTTATAAGCATTTGATAGGCAAAAACGTTATCCTGCCCGTAGTAAACAAACTCATCCCCATTGTCGGCGACGAACATGCGGACATGGAATTCGGCACGGGCGTGGTAAAAATTACTCCCGCGCACGACCCCAACGACTTCGAAGTTGGTTTAAGGCATAACCTGCCCGTCGTAAGAATTATGAACGATGACGGAACAATGAACGAGGGCGCGGGCAAATACTGCGGGCTTGACCGCTACGAATGTAGGAAACGGCTTGTCAAAGACCTTGAAGAAAGCGGACTTCTCGTCAAAGTGGAGCCGCATACCCATAACGTCGGGCATTGTTACCGCTGCGGCTCTACCGTAGAGCCCATAGTTTCCAAACAGTGGTTCGTCAAAATGGAACCTCTCGCCCGCCCCGCGATAGACGCGGTGATGGACAAAAAGGTAACTTTCGTTCCCGAACGTTTTGCAAAAACCTATTATAATTGGATGGAAAACGTCAAGGATTGGTGCATTTCCCGCCAGCTTTGGTGGGGACATCGCATACCCGTGTGGTATTGCGGGGACTGCGGCAAAGAAATTTGCGAAAAACAAGACCCCGCAGTTTGTCCGCAATGCGGAAGTTCAAACCTTAAACAGGATGAGGACGTCCTCGACACCTGGTTTTCCTCGGCGCTGTGGCCCTTTTCGACCCTCGGCTACCCCGACGATACCCCCGATTTGGAATATTTCTATCCCACCGACGTCCTTGTTACGGGATACGACATAATTTTCTTCTGGGTTGCCCGTATGATTTTTTCGGGGCTTGAACATATGCGCAAAGTTCCCTTCCGCGACGTGCTTATGCACGGTCTTGTACGCGATGAAAAGGGGCGCAAGATGTCCAAAAGCCTCGGCAACGGCGTAGATCCGTTGGACGTAATAGATAAATACGGCGCGGACAGCCTGCGTTTTTCGCTTTTGCAGGGAGTTGCGCCCGGCAACGATACCCGTTATTCCGATGCAAAGGTGGAGGCGTGCTCCAACTTTATGAACAAGATTTGGAACGCCAGCCGCTTCGTTATCGGCAATGCGGAAGGCAGGACGGTAAAGCCTCTTTCGGAGGTCAAGCTGTGCGCGGCGGACAAATGGATTATCTCGAAACTGCAATCTGTTATCCGCGACGTGACCCTTACGCTAAACAAATTCGAGCTGGGCGTGGCCTGCCAGATTTTGTACGACTTTATGTGGTCCGATTTCTGCGACTGGTATATAGAGCTCTCCAAGCCCGCCCTTTACGGCGAGGACGAAGGGAAGAAGGACGCGGCGCTTTCGGTATTGACGTTCGTTCTGGAAAACACGCTTAAACTTCTGCATCCTTTCGTTCCGTTTATAACCGATGAAATTTACCGCGAACTTCCGGGAGCTTCGGGCACTATAATGTTAAAGGACTATCCCCGCTATAATTCCCGCCTGACCTATAAAAAGGATGCCCAGGCGTTCGAGGGGGTAATGGATATAATCAAGGCGGTCCGCGCCGCAAAGACGGAGCTGGGCTGCCCGCCTTCCAAAAAAGTAAGCTTGCTTATCCTTACGGAGAACAAGCGGATTATATCCGCCAACCGCGAAAGCGTTTTGAAGCTTGCGGGCGCTAAGGAAATTACTTTTATAAACGACGGCGCGGAAGCGGGCGAAAAGTCGGTTGCCAAGGTTTTGCATATAGGCACGGTGTATATCCCTATGGGCGAGCTTGTCGATATCGATAAGGAGCGCGAAAGGCTTTCTTCCGAGCTTGAAAAGGTTACTGACGAAATTCGCCGCGCGGACGGGAAGCTGAATAATCAGGGCTTTATGTCAAAAGCGCCCAAAAAGCTTATCGACGAGGAAAGGGCGAAGCTGGATAAATACATCGCCATGCGTGAAAAGATTCTCGAACAGCTCAAAAGCCTGTGACAGGGCGGAGAAATATGTCGAAAGGTAATGTTAAAAAGACGGCGAAAAACGCAAAAAAGCACCCCGTGCTTGCGTTATTAGTCGTTCTGTTGCTTGTTGTTATAATTTTCGGAACGGCGGCGCTATGGTATTTCCGCCCAGAAGTCTTTCATGTTTATTTGGGTTTGGGCGAACACAGTTGGGGCGAATGGCAGACGGAAACAGAACCTACGTGCGTGAAAACGGGGTTTAAATTCCGCGCCTGCGAAACTTGTGGCAAGCGCGAGGAAGAGATAATCCCCGCTACGGGCAGCCACAGTTGGGGCGAATGGCAGACGGAAACAGAACCCACGTGCGTGAAAACAGGCTTTAAATTCCGCGCCTGCGAAACTTGCAGTAAGCGCGAGGAAGAGATAATCCCCGCTACGGGCAGCCACCTTTACGGCGAGGACGGGATATGTTCGTCATG
>CANRAI010000047.1 GCA_947628555.1 uncultured Clostridia bacterium
CACTTTAATGACTACCAACGGGCAGTCGCCGTTCGTGACCCTGTTTATGTGGCTGGACGATAAGGACGAATATATCGAAGAAAACGCCATGATAATAGAGGAAATTTTAAACCAGCGTTATCAGGGCATAAAGAACGAAAAGGGCGTTTACGTCACCCCCGCATTCCCCAAACTTATATATGTGCTGGACGAAAACAACTGCCTTAAAGGCGGCAAGTACGACTATCTGACCCGCCTCGCCGTAAAATGTTCGTCCAAACGCCTGTATCCAGACTATATTTCGGCAAAGAAGATGCGCGAAAATTACGAGGGCAACGTATTTTCGCCCATGGGCTGCCGTTCATTCTTGTCCCCGTGGAAGGACGAAAACGGCAACTATAAATTCGAGGGCAGGTTTAATCAGGGCGTTGTATCCATAAACCTTCCCCAATGCGGAATACTCGCAAAGGGCGACGAAAACAAATTCTGGCAGATTTTGGAAGAGAGGTTGCAGCTCTGCTACGAAGCTTTGATGTGCCGCCACGAGGCGCTAATGGGCGTAACCAGCGACGTATCCCCCGTGCATTGGCAATACGGCGCCATTGCAAGGCTTCAACCCGGTGAAAAAATCGATAAATACCTTGAAAACGGCTATTCCACCATATCTTTGGGCTACATAGGTCTGTACGAAGTGACCAAGCTTGTAAAGGGCGTATCGCACACCACTCCCGAAGGTCAGGAATTTGCGTTGAAAATTATGCGCACTCTGCGCGACCACTGCGAAAAGTGGAAGAAGGAAACGGGGCTGGGCTTCGGGCTTTACGGCACGCCCGCAGAATCCCTTTGCTACCGCTTTGCAAGAATAGACAAAGAGCGCTTCGGCACTATCAAAGACGTAACGGACAAGGGTTATTATACGAACAGCTACCACGTTGACGTGCGCGAGCATATAGACGCCTTCTCGAAATTCAAATTCGAAAGCCAATTCCAGAAGATATCTTCGGGCGGAGCCATATCGTACGTCGAGATTCCGAATATGCGCCACAACCTGCAAGCCCTCGAAGATGTGGTTAAATTCATTTACGACAATATCCAGTACGCAGAATTCAACACCAAGTCCGACTATTGCCACGTATGCGGCTTCGACGGCGAAATTATAATCAACGACGACAACGAATGGGAATGTCCCGTCTGCCACAATAAGGACCAGCGCAAGATGAACGTTACCCGCCGTACCTGCGGATATCTGGGCGAAAACTTCTGGAACGTGGGTAAAACCAAGGAAATCAAAGCGCGCGTTCTTCACTTATAAGTTGCGGCGCGGAATTGCCCGAAACAATACATATGCCGTTTTTAAGCCGCTTTCGGGTAAAGCGGCTTAAATAATCGAATGCAGTACGATTGCATAAAGGATTTTTTATGAACTATGCAAAAATAAAATATTTCGACGTGTCCAACGGCCCGGGCGTAAGGACTTCGCTTTACGTCAGCGGGTGCCGCAACCATTGTAAAGGCTGTTTCAATCCCGAAACGTGGGATTTCGGCTACGGCGAGCCGTTCACCGAAGAAGTGGAGGAAAGCATAATAAAGTCTATGCAGCCCGAATATATTAAGGGTTTCACGCTTCTCGGAGGCGACCCGTTCGAGCCTGAAAACGCAGTACGTCTTGCGCCTTTTATGGAAAAACTGCGCAAAATCTATCCCACAAAATCCTTTTGGTGTTTCACGGGGTACGACTTTGAGGCAGATTTGCTTACGGGCAAAAAGGGCGACCACGACGTGACTATGCGCATCCTCAACACGCTCGACGTTTTGGTTGACGGCAGATTTGTTGAGGAATTGAAGGATATTAATCTGCTGTTCCGCGGTTCTTCTAACCAGCGCATAATCCTTGTGCGCGAAAGTCTTGAAAAGGACGAAGTGGTTCTTTGGAACGAAAAGGACTTCGTTTAAAAACCGTAAGGAGGGTGAAAATGAAAGTAAACATCAAAAAACTCGACCCCAAGGCGGTAATTCCCGCGTACGGCAGCGAATTTGCCGCGGGCGCGGATTTGTATGCCTGTATAGATGAAGATATGGTTGTAAATCCCCGCCAAACGGCGATTATTCCCACGGGAATCGCTTTGGAACTCCCCGTAGGCTACGCGGGGCTTGTATATGCCAGAAGCGGTCTTGCCACGAAAAAGGGGTTAGCCCCCGCAAACAAGGTGGGCGTTATCGACTGCGACTACCGCGGCGAGGTCAAAGTTTCGCTTCATAACCATTCCGAAACGCCGCAAACCGTTTCCCCGGGGGAACGAGTTGCTCAGCTTGTAATAACTCCTTATATAACCGCGGAATTTGTACTTACGGACGAGCTGTCCGACACGGCGCGCGGTTCGGGCGGTTTCGGTTCTACGGGCAGCAAATAAGAAATATAAATGCGGAAAGTAAGAAACTAATAAATTAAGATAATAAAATTAAGCGCGCCTATCGGCGCGCTTAATTTTATGTCAAAGGGTGAATTATAAAATGAAGTGCAACGGACGGGGGCAAAAAAGTAGTTCATAAAACACCTTATCATGGTAAAATGATATAAAATTATTTAACGCCGCAGTCAAATTCGATATTTAATTAAAGCCGGACCGGCGCGACTTGAAGGTTTTTTGATATTTTGCGCGGAATTATTGACAGTTTTTCATAAAAAGCTTAAACTATTTATAGTTTAAGGAGGGCTTATGCCGTACGTTATGGGTTTGGACGTGGGCGGCACGTTCGTAAAGGGGCTTGTATTAAAGGACGGCGACTTCGTTTGCGAAGCGGAAATTCATACCGTGACGGGCGCGGGACTTACGGATTGCCTTATGCGTCTTGCCGAAAAGCTTGTGCGCGGCTGCGGCATAGATTTCGGAAAGCTTGCAGGCATTGGAATAGGCTGCCCGGGAGTGGTGGAAAGCAAAACAGGCGTCGCGGTGCGCGCGGCGAACCTCGGACTTTTGAATTTCCCGCTTAAAGCCGAGCTTGAAAAAAGGATTAAGACGGAAGTGCGCGTCTGTAACGACGCCAACGCCGCGGCTCTCGGAGAAGCGCGTTTCGGCGCGGGCATAAAATATTTGGACAGTATTCTCGTCACCCTCGGCACGGGAGTGGGCGGAGGGATAATTATCGGCGGAAAACTGTTCGAGGGTAACAGGTCTGCGGGCGCGGAAATCGGGCATATGGTTATAGAAAAGGGGGGACGTCCCTGCACTTGCGGCAGGCGCGGTTGTTTCGAAGCCTATTGCTCCGCGCATGCTTTAACCCAAAGAACGCGGGAAGAAATGCTGCGCAATCCGTCGTCCTTAATGTGGAAAACTTATACTCCCGAAACCGCCGACGGCAGAACGGCTTTCGAATATATGGATTGCGACGGCTCGGCGAAAACGGTTGCGGATGAATATCTTGAATACCTTGCGTGCGGGATTTGCAATCTTGCGAATGTGTTCCGTCCGCAGGCTATACTTTTGGGCGGCGGCGTTTCGGCGCAGGGCGACAGGCTTATCCGTCCCCTGCAAAAGCTTTTGGACGGCGAAATTTTTGCGCCCGAATATGCGCCCGTGGAAATCGTATGCGCAAGCCTCGGCAACAGGGCGGGCGCATTCGGCGCGGCGGCGCTGTTTATGACAAAATAGTTTTATCTACGAAAAATATACGTAAAATAATGAAGGGTAATTTGTATGACGGACGAAAAGTTTGAAGAGACCTGCATTTCCAGAATAAAGCGGAGTACCGCCGTGATGAAAATTTTAATCATTCTTGCCGCAATTTCCATTGCCGCGCTTTTGATTTTCGCGCTTGCCGCAAAATTCACGGGTATGCTTGAAAGCGCCCCCGAAGCGTCGCTTTTGGGGCTGACCGTGCTTATTCTTTGCGCGACGGTTTTCTTTGCGGGCGCGTTTACGTCTTTGCTTATAGCACGTTTTACTCTGAAAAAGCTTATTAAAGCGCACAAGGCGGAAAAGTCCGCGGCGAAAGAGGGCGAACCGGAAAACATAGATAGCAACGATTCTTTCGTCGCGACGGAAGAAAGTCTGGGAAAACAAGCGGGCGTAAAAAATAATTCCGCGGGGGATAAATCTTCGGGGAAAGGTGAGGGCGTTGAATAAATTTTTTTCTTTTATAATCAGACAGTCCGTCGCCATTGCGCTTGTAGTGATATTCGCGCTGGCTTTCGGGGTGTATTCCACTTTGCAAATGCCGATAAACCTATTGCCCGACATCAATGTGCCAATGGTTTGTGTGCAGGCGATTTACGCGGGGGCGAACGCGCAGTCGGTGGAAACCGACCTGACGGAAAAGCTTGAAGAGGGGCTTTCGGCAATTTCGGGCGTAACCGCCGTAGATAGCTATTCGTACGACAATCTTTCCGCCGTCGTGCTTTCCTTCGACTACGGCGCGGATACCAAGGAAAAGCAGACGGAAATCAACGGAAAACTTGCTTCTCTCGACCTGCCCGAAGGCGTTTCCACGGAAGTCTATGATATAGACCTGAACGCGGAGGCGCTTGCGGTGCTTTCCGTCACGTCTTCTGCGGAAAGAGATTCAAGCCTTGAAAACGCGTATGCCGCCGCCGGGGAGCTGGCGGCTAAAATTTCCGCGATAGACGGCGTTGAAAACGTTGAAATAAAGGGCGGGGCTCGGAAAATCTGGTCCGTACGCCCCTTTATGGGTTTGGAACTTACCGCGCCGCTGTTCGTAAAGGCGTTTTCTTACGGTGCGCTCGACATACCCCTCGGCAATCTCCACTCCGCAAACGGAGAGGTGCAGATACGCAACAATTCCGACATAACCGCGGAAGCGGATATTAAGAATATGCCCGTGACTTTGCCCGCCTCGCTTGCGGCGCTTCTTTCGGGCGTAAAGCGGATAGCCGACTATTACGGCGGCAGTACGGCGGAAGATTTAATTACTCTGCGTACCGACCTTGCGGAAGGCGTGGCGGTTGTGCTTGCCGAACTCGATGATATGTCCGCCGAAGAGCTTGAAAATCTTGCCGAATTGAAAACATATATGAATATCGCCTCGGCATATACCGCGGACGAACTGAAAAATATCCGTGCAAGCCGGTATTACAGCGAGATTTTAAAGCGCGTCGAGGGCAAGACGGACGACGAGTTGCAGGATATAGCGGACGAAATAAACGCGCAATATTCCGTGCTGCCTTTCGAATTTTCGGCAGACCTTCTGAAAGTCGTGCGGGACGGCAATATTGACCTTATAATAGAATACCGCGAGGAACTCGAAGGTACGGAAGAATATAAATCCGCCGAAGGTTATTACGAGCCGACGGACGAAGACTACGTGGAGCTTGCCTTGAAAACGGGACTCTATCCCAAAGACTGCCCGCGTGAAGAAATTCTGCCGAAAGTGCAGTTTGCGCGCCAAACTTCGGCTTCGGGGCTTTCCTCGATAGCGCGCCAAAAGCGCGAAGCCGAAAATAGGGGGGAAAGTTATTCGCCCACGGACGCAGAATGTGCCCTTCTGTTTACGGGCACTACGCTTTCCGACGAACACCCCGTAATAATGTCGCCCATGTTTATGGCGTTCGTTCGCGCGGACAGCTATGAGAATAATATGCAAATTCTCATAGACAATCGTGAAAAATTCGGCGAAGAGGTTGACGCGGCGGAATATTATAAACTCTATTCGGAAACCGACCTTGCGGGGATAATGGACCTTACCCTCTCCGAACAGCTTATAGATTTTATTTTAAAGACGGATTTTTCCGATGTTTCGGACGGCGGGCTTGTCGTGCGGACGGAAGAGATAGCGACGGTGGCGCAGGAAGAAGAATACGGCTCCTACGTGTATTTCGGCGACCCGCAGACGCCCCTTATTATAAAGGGCACTACGATAGAGGTCTATAAATCCAACGGCGCGAACGCTTCCGCTGTGGTGGAGGCGGTTAAAAAGGCGTACTGGGATTATCTTAAAACTTCGGGCGCGGCTTCGTTCGGCGCGAGAGTGGAACTTCTGGACGACCAGTCGCAGTTTATATCGGAAAGCGTTTCCAACGTCCTTATAAGCATGCTTATAGGCGGGCTTCTTGCGGTGCTGGTTATATTCGTTTTTCTTAAAAAGATAAAGACGTCTTTGATTATCGCGGTAACTATGCCCCTGTCCGTGCTCGCCTCGATGATATGCCTTTACGCTATGGGGATTACGCTTAACATGGTTTCCCTCGGCGGGCTTGCCGTGGGAATAGGTATGCTTGTGGATAACAGCATCGTGGTAATAGAAAGCATTTCCAAGCACCGCGATATGGACAAATCCGCCTATCGCGCCGCGGTTGACGGCACTACGGAAGTGGGCGGGGCGCTGTTCGGCTCTACCGTCACAACCGTGTGCGTGTTCATACCCATTCTGTTTTCCGGCGGGCTTACGGGCGAAATTTTCACCGACTTATCCTGGGCTGTGATATTTTCGCTTACGCTGTCGCTGGTCGTCGCCGTAACGGTCATTCCCGCGCTATACGCCATGCTCTGCAACGACAGGCGTATGTTGAAGGGCGGCAGGCTTAAAAAAGAGATGGAAAAAGCCGCGGACGCGGAAACCGCGGAAGTAAACGGGGAAGCGGAAGTTTGCCGTGCCGATTCAAAAACGGGGGACGTACCCGCGAAAAAGACTTTCCGCCAAAGGCTTTCGGCGCTTAAAGAGCCTAAGCTTATGAACGGCATAATAAACTTCTACGGCAGGCTTTTGCCCAAGGTTTTAAAGCGCAAAGCCGTGCCCATTCTTACGGCTGTGGCAATATTCGGGGCAAGCATAGGGCTTTTATTCCTTACGGGCACGGAATTTCTTCCCTCGATAGACAAAGGGCAGATAGAAGTTACTATGTCCTACGATTCGGGCGAATCGCTGGAAGCTATCCAGACGGATGTTTCGGCGTTCGCCCGCCTGATTGAGGAGGAATTTAAAGACAATCTTGACTATATTTCGGTAAGCGTGGGCAAAAACGGTTTGCTTGCGCTTACGGATACGGGCATAATAACAATTCAGCTTAATACCAACCGCGGCACGGACGGGGCGGTGAACGCCGTCCGCAGACTTTCGGAAAGCGATAATTCGGCGCTTGCGGGCAGAAGGGTAAGCGTGAAGCAGATAGACGGCGTTGTGGCTTCGCTTATGTCGGGCTCGGACGATTTGTCGGTGACCGTTCTCGGCGAGGACGGCGAAACTTTGAAAAAAATAGCCGCTGAAATCGTTTCCGAACTTGAAAATCCCGAAAACGGCTTTAAGGACGTAAAATCCACGGCTACGGACAAGGCGTTGCAAACGGACGTAAAATTCGACAGGCGCGCGCTTGCCGACCGCGGTCTTGATTACGAAACGTTGGTGCTTACTTTGAGGATAGGCATATCCTCATATACAGCGTGCACGGCGATTGTTGACGGGGCGGATTGTTCGGTAAACGTCGCCTTCGATAAGGAGTCCCTTACGGACGCGTCGGCGTTGAAAGATTTTGCCGTGGGTTTTGACGGAAACGGTAAGGCGATAAAACTTTCCGATGTGGCCGAAGTTTCCGAACCGTACGAGGTTGACGCCTGCATACGCCATTCGGGCGGCAGGCAGATGATTTCCGTTTCGGCGGCTCTTCCAAACGTGGATACGGGTACGGCGGGCAGGCTAATGAAAAATATAGCGGCAGGCGTGCTTCAAAAATACGAGGGCTATTCTTTCCAGCAGAGCGGAATTTCAAGTTATCTCAACGACGCTTTCGCGGGGCTTGCCGTCGCGCTGGTAATATCATTCTTCCTGTTGTTCGCCGTTATGGCGGTGCAGTTCGGGTCTGCGGTCAAGGCGCTGATTATAATGGCAAGCATACCTTTTTCGTTTACGGGCGGTTTCGTGGCGCTCGTAATTACGGGCACAAGCCTTAACGTCGTCTCGTTCATAGGTCTTATTATGCTTATGGGCGTAGTAGTGAACAACGCCATAGTCATGCTTGAAAAAATCAAACAGCTTCACGACGAAGGCATGCCGCATTTCACCGCCGTGCAGGAAGCCTGCAAGGTGCGCCTGCGCCCCATTTTCATGACCACGCTTACGACCATTCTCGCGCTGATTCCCCTTGCGGTAGGCGTGGGTCAGGGCTCGGAACTTATGCAGCCTTTGGGTATTGTGGTAATAGGCGGGCTTTTAATCGGCACTCTCGTTACCCTCGTTTTGATACCTGCGGTCTATTGCGCGGTGCACCGCCTTTCGGAAAAATTCCCCGACGGCAAAAAGAAAGGGGCGGAAGGCTGAAAACGCGAAAAACTCGACACGTGTGGGCATATCTACTTTAAGTAGAGCCGCTTAATCTTGCGGTAGAATTAGTTTTTTATTTGTAGAACGCACGTTTTCACAAGTTTATTGACATTTTTAAGGGGCTTAAATAAAATTTAAGGCGAATAACTTTTAAGGAGTCAATATGTCCGATTATAAAATCACGTGTTGCTCGACCTGCGATTTGGCGGCTTCCCATCTTAAAAAAATAGGCGCTGATTACGCCCTTTACCACTATGTTATAGACGGCGTCGATTATCTCGACGACCTGTTCCTTTCGAAAACCCCCGCGGAATTTTACGGCGCGATAGACGCGGGCGCAATGCCCACCACCTCTCAGGTCACTCCCGAACAGCTTCTTGC
>CANRAI010000048.1 GCA_947628555.1 uncultured Clostridia bacterium
GTAATTTCGGGTGCTTCGCCGGGATTGCCGGGCGTTCCTTTTAAGCTATTTAAAAAGTCCTGCTCCGTTCCCGTGTTGCCCTGTTCAAGCCATATATCATATGCCGATTTCCCGTCTTCACCGCAAGCAGTAAAACCAACCACGCCCAACGCCAGGCTTGCGCCTAAGGCTAATGCTGCAATTTTTGCAAATTTCTTTTTCATTTTTTTACTCCTTTTTTATTTTCATCCTTTTTAATGTCAAGAAATTGAAAAAGCATTTCCGCCTAATCAACCTTGAAAAGTTGTATTGTAGTTGTATTATAATAGGTCTTTTGACCTATGTCAATACTTTTGACCTAAAAATGTCTATAATTTTTGTATGCCGTATGTGGAAGCGCTGAAACAGTTAATGGCGGAAAACAACTTAACCCAGCAAAAACTTGCGGATATTCTGGACGTGAACCAAACCACCGTCAGCCAATGGCTTTTGGGCAGGAAGAAGCCGAGCTACGACAATATTTTGCAGATATATAATAAATTCGGAATTACGCCCGACGCCCTTTTCGGGATTGAATGAATTTCGGGATAGCGGGATAGAATAATATAAATTTTTCAAATAATTAAAAAAATAAGTTGACAACCCCCCTTTTTGTATGGTAAACTCTCTTTACACCGCAAAAAGGGGTGTAATTTTTTTGTACGGAGTTTTCCAAAATGGCAACAAAGGCACAAGTAAGAACAAAAATCACCTTCGAGTGCACAGAATGTAAGCACCGCAACTATGACAGCTATAAAAACAAGCGCAACGACCCCGACAGGCTTGTCATTTCCAAATACTGCCCGTTCTGCAAAAAGCACACAGAACATAAAGAGAGCAAGTAATTTTTCGAGAGGTTAGATATGGCACAGAAAGACACGAACGCAAAAAAGCCCAATATATTCGTGCGTATGGGCAGAAAATTCAAGGAAACCTTTTCCGAACTCAAAAGGGTGACCTGGCCCACCTTCCCCAAGGTGGTTAAATCGACGTGCGTCGTTCTGGTCGTCGTTGTTATATTCACCGTCGTCATAACGGGCATAAATTACGGCTTGCAAGCGCTTTTGGACCTTGTGACCCGCATAGGTACTAAGTAAGGAGGGGCGCTTATGGCAATGGTAGCCGATACCGAAAAGCCGCGCTGGTATATCCTGCACACCTATTCGGGCTACGAGTCGATGGTAAAAGACAGCCTTTTCAGGTTGATTGAAAACAACAACTTGCAGGACATGATTTTCGACGTAAAAATCCCGATGGAACAGACCATCGAGGAAAAAAACGGCAAAAGGAAGCTTGTGGAGCGCAAGCTTCTGCCCTGCTATGTGTTCATTAAAATGATATATTCCAACCAGCTTTGGTATTGGGTAACCAATACAAGGGGCGTAACGGGTTTCGTAGGACCTCAGGGCAGACCCATTCCCATGAAAGAAGCCGAAATCCGCAAGATGCGGCTTGAAGAAGTTGTGGTTGACGCAAACTTCGCCGTCGGCGACAGGATAAGCGTCGATTCGGGACCTTTGGAAGGTTTCGAAGGGGTAATTACCGAACTTAACGACGCCGCGCAGAAAGCCAAAGTGAACATTCAGATGTTCGGCAGAAATACGGACGTGGAAGTGGAGTATATCCAAATCAAGAAGTTGGAAAACAACGAAGGCTGACGCCGCTTTCGGATATAGCGGTACAGACTTTGCGGACGTTTCATTTATACGGTATATAATATAGCCGCGCCGAAACGTTTTCGCGGAAACAATATAATTTTTTAAAAAAGGTAACAAGCCCGGAAGGGCTTTTGCATATGGTGGGAGGGTACGTTAAATCTTCTATGGCGTATCCGACATAACCACCGAGGAGGAAATTTTTTATGGCAAAAAAGATTACTGCGGTTGTAAAATTGCAGCTTCCCGCCGGTAAAGCTACCCCCGCGCCCCCCGTAGGTTCTACGCTCGGCCCCCACGGGATCAACATCCCCGGCTTCACGAAGGAATTTAACGCAAAAACCGCGGCGCAGGCAGGACTTATTATTCCCTGCGTAGTAACTATTTATCAGGACAGAAGCTTCACTTTCGAGCTTAAAACGCCCCCCACGCCCGTTCTTATCAAAAAGGCGCTGGGTTTGGAGACGGCTTCCGCACGCCCCAACCGCGATAAAGTGGGCAAGCTGACGAAAGCTCAGGTAGAAGAGATTGCAAAAACCAAGCTCCCCGATTTGAACTGCCACGATTTGGACGCGGCGAAGAGCATGGTAAAAGGCACGGCGCGCTCTATGGGCGTAACGGTTGAGGAGTAAGGAGGTACGCTATGAAGATGTCTAAAAAGTACGCGGAAAGCGTTAAATCCTACGACCGTTCCAAGTCTTACGACGTAGCGGAAGCGGCTAAAATCGCAATCAATACAGCCAAGGCAAAATTCGACGAAACGATTGAACTTCATATCCGTTTGGGCGTTGACCCCCGCCAGGCAGACCAGCAGGTGCGCGGCGTGCTCGTTCTTCCCAACGGCACGGGTAAAACCCAGCGCGTGCTCGTCATCGCCAAGGGCGACAAGGCGGACGCGGCTCAGGCGGCGGGCGCCGACTATGTGGGCGCGGAGGAGACAATACAGCGTATCCAATCGCAGAACTGGTTCGACTTCGACGTAATGATTACCACGCCCGACATGATGGGTATGGTAGGTAGAATAGGTAGAATTCTCGGCCCCAAGGGCTTGATGCCCAACCCCAAGAGCGGTACGGTCACTATGGACGTCGCTAAGGCGGTCAAGGAAGTTAAAGCAGGTAAGGTAGAATACCGTCTTGACAAAACCGCTATCATCCACGTGCCCATCGGAAAGAAGTCTTTCGGCGCGGAAAAGATAGTCGAAAACTTCAACGCGCTTATGGACGCAATCGTAAAAGCAAAGCCCGCAGCCGCAAAGGGACAGTATATAAAGAGCGTTACAATGGCTTCAACTATGGGTCCCGGCGTAAAGGTAACCTATAACAAGGGATAAAAATTCAAATTCGCATAAAAACGGTTGACAAACCGCTTCTTTGCGGATATAATGTCAAAGAATTGAAATTCCAAGCCGTAGAAGGCGGGTGCTTTAAGCTCAATATCCCGCGGAGGCAGGGAGTATAGCTGATTTAATGGGTTTTTCCCAAGCTTTCCCCGTTGCCTTTTCGGCAACGGGGATTTTTATTGAACACGCCTGACCCGTAAGGGTTTAGCGTGAACTCTCATAAGGAGGAACAGGATGTCGGCAAATTTCGAAGCAAAAAAAGCGGTCGTCGCCGAAATAACGGAAAAAATCAAGGCTTCCAAGTCCGTAGTTTTCGTAGATTACAAAGGGCTTACCGTCGCCGAGGTTTCCAAACTGCGCAACGATTGCAGGGCAGCTGGCTGCGAATACAAGGTATATAAGAATACGCTTGTAAGAAAGGCTTTGAACGAGTTGGGCTTTAAGGAATTCGACAGCGACCTTAACGGTCCTACCGCCGTAGCGTTCGGACAGGACGAGACGGGCGCGGCCAAAATTATGGTTAAAGCCGCAAAGGACTACGAGGAAAAGGTTATTCTGAAAAGCGCGTTCGTTGACAACGCATACGTCGATAAAAA
This sequence comes from uncultured Clostridia bacterium, assembly GCA_947628555.1. Taxonomy (GTDB): domain Bacteria; phylum Bacillota; class Clostridia; order Christensenellales; family Borkfalkiaceae; genus Coproplasma. The sequence continues at coordinate 3,612 of CANRAI010000048.1, forward strand.
GGGCGTAAGCGCGCTTGCGACAATGCCGTCGAAAGAAGAACTGCTTGCAAAGTTGCTCGGTTCGCTGCAAGCGCCCGTCGCAAACCTTGCGGGAATACTTTCCAACATGGTCGCACAGCTTCCCCGCGTACTCAACGCGGTTGCGGAAAAGAAACAGGCGTAAAGGCTGCTTAACGCAAAAAGTTTTACGGTTTTTGAACTTAAAAACCGAAAGGGCGCGCGCCGCCCGACAGTGCGCAAATTAAAATAAAAATTATATCAGGAGAATAAAAAAATGGCAGACGTAAAGAAAATGATAGAAGAAATCAAGAGCATGACCGTTCTTGAACTCAATGAACTTGTAAAGGCAATCGAAGAAGAATTCGGCGTAAGCGCGGCGGCTCCCGTAGCCGTAGCGGCGGCTCCCGCGGCAGGCGCGGCGGCAGCTGCTCCCGCAGCCGAAGAAAAGACCGAATTCAACGTAGTTCTTAAAGACGCAGGCGCTAAGAAAATCGACGTTATCAAGGTCGTTCGCGCGTTCACAGGTCTTGGACTTGTTGAAGCAAAGAGCGCGGTAGAAAAGGGCGGCGTGCTTAAAGAGAACGTTGCCAAGGAAGAGGCTGAAAAGATTCTTGCCGACCTCAAAGCGGCAGGCGCAAACGCCGTTCTCGAATAATTTTCGGGCGGAAATCAAAATGCAACGCCGCGCGGGCAGATATGCCCGCGCGGCTTACTTTTTTTTATCTTTTTGACCTAAAATCAATCAAATTGCTTGACGTGAAGTACAATTACGGGTAAAATATTAAGGTATTATTTATATTGGGAAAAATATATACAATGATTAAAAATCTTCTGAAAAAATTATTTTTATCGGCAACAGTACTCTGCACGGCGGGCGCTGCCGCGGCTATGTCCGCCTGCAATATCGAAACTTCCCACCCCGAAGTAAGGATTACCGTTGAGTTCGACTCCGAAACTTACGAGCTCGACTATACATTGTACAGAAATATGTACCCCAACACGGTCCGCCATTTTATGGAGCTTACCGAAAACGGCTTCTTCGACAATATGGTTGTGCACAATTATACTTCCAACGATTGGTTCACGGGCGGATATTATTACGACGCAGACGCATATTCGGCGGCGGCTTCGGGCGGCACGGGCGCAATGAGCGAATATCTTGAAGACCACTCGGCCGAGCAGTCCTATCTCGAACTTTTCAAGGCCCCGGGCAAAATGACTTCCACTGTTTATAGATACTCGGGTTCTTCTTCTGTGGCTGCGGAGGACGCGCTTCCCTCGCTTGTCGGCGAATTTTACAACAACATCAAACAGGAAATAAAGCAGGGCGCGCTTTCGGCAAGCTACGGTTCGTTGAAAATGTTCTATTATGAAAAGACCACTACCGAAAAGGTAAGCGTAACGCCCACGTCCGACCAGGTAGTTATGGCGGACTACAAGAATAACAGCGCTACCTCGCTTTTCATGATGCAAGTGGGAGCAAGCTCTTCCTACGGCAAGGACGACTACTGCGTATTCGGCAGGCTTGGCAACACTTCTGTTTTAAGCGATTTGCAGGAAGCGGTAAGCGAATATCTGAGGAATAGCGATTTGGTTTCCGCGAACAACGTGTCCGTCGAAAACGACGTTGAAATGTTCTCCGACGCGGACAGGCATCTGGCGCAGGATTTCCAGCTGACTAACGCGCCCATTCTTATAAAGAGCGTGAAAGTCACAAAGTATTGATTTATAAAAATATAGGTTGCGGCGCTGCGGAAAAATTCCTCAGCGCCGCTTAAATTTTGCAATTAAATTTGTCAAATCGGGCGCAACGGTTGGCAATAAAAAGCCAATAAGTCCGAGGGTTATTGAAGGATACGGCTTATAGCAGAAAAATTCGAGTAATAGCGTTTTTCACACCAAATTGCCACTGTTTAGCGATTGCGAATTATGATTTATTTAATCCTCTTCTGTAACTATCTTGATTATGGAAAAAACCACCGAAATGGTGGTTTTTTCCATATGTGCGCTAAGTGTGTTTTTGCTGCGTTTACCGTTTGCGCGTAATTGGTGATCAGGTCTTGTCGTACTGCATAGAAGCTTTGCCGATGCTACCCGTGTAGAGCTCGTTCCACTTTTCGCGCGTACCCTTGTAGCGTACGGTGGTCAACTTTCTCGAATCGAATCCTGCGAACGCGTTTTCCGCGATGGTCGTAACGGACTCGGGGATAACCAGCGTTTTGATATTGTAGAACAAGTTATCGTTGAGTACGGGAATCTCCTTAACGTCGTCGGCAAATTCTACCGTCTCCAACCTGTAGGGCAAGCCGTAATTCGTGCAGTTTTCGTCGATATACTTTGCAAAGTCGTCGCTGTTGCGCAGGACCACCGTCTTGGTGTCAATCTCGTTCACGACGTCGATCACCTGCGTGGGAATGGTGAGCCTGTACGGGTACGTACCGCTGACGCGGCTGCCCGAGCTACTGCATTTGAACTCTTTGAGGCTTGCGGGCAGCACGAGTTCGTTCAGCGTGCCGAGGTCGCTAAGGTCGTTCTGACCGATTTCCGTGTAGCCCTCACGAATGATTATCGAAGCGGAGCCCTTGCCTTCGATTTCGGTCGAATCGGAGAAATTGCTGCCGCCGACCATAGAGCTTATGGTGTCCGCATAGTTTTTCCAATGACCGGGGAAAGACACGGAACGCAAGCTCTTGTCCTCGCTGGAGAAGGCTGACCAACCAATGGCTACCACGCCGTCGGGAACTACGACGGAATGCGCATTCTCGATAATCTTGTCAAGGTCGTACTCGGGAAGGCCCGACTCCCACAGAGAGGGGTTGTCCTCTTTCATACTGTTCCAGGTAAGTAAGGCCTTCTCAAAGGCCCGGCTGCCTATGACCTTCGTATCCTCGTGGATCACGTAGCCCGTCTTTTCGGTATCGGGGTCGAGATCATCCGCGGGAACGGCCTTAATCAACATAAAGTACGGATTGGACGGGGTGCCAATATAATTGCATCTGCCGTAATAATTATCAAGTTTGGAAATAATGGGGTCGTTGAGGAAAGCGTCGGGCGAGACGTATTCGATGCCATCGGGCAGCGTCACGCTCGTGATCTTAGAGTTGGCGAAAGCCTCTGCGCCGATGTATTTGACCGACGTGGGCAGCGTCACTTTCGTGATATTCGTTTTTGCAAACGCTTCCTTGCCAATAAACGTCAGGCCGGAGGGGAATACGAAATCATTGTCGATCTTGGATCCGAAGCCTACGTTGTTGGCAATAATCTTGCAGTCGGCATGCAGTTTCGTAGCGGTGGGGCCGTCGCTGGAATAACGGTGTCTGTCCTCAAAAGCAATCATATACGGATTATTGGGGTTGCCGGCATAATACACGTCCTCATACAGCACCCTCGGTTCGCGATTGTCATACCCATAGGTGCCCTCAAACACTTTCAAGGAGTCGGGGAAACAGGCCACACGATTGTCGACGGGGGCAAAACCGCCGGTTAAGCTGCCGGGCGCCTCAAAACCAACGCGGTTGCCCACCTTTATAACTTCTACGCCCGTACCGAGCTTTACCATCTGGCAGCTGAAGGCATACTCTTCGATCGTCTTGACCGTGGACGGTATTTGCAGGAATTCCGTATCGGAGTTCATGGAGTTTATATGCCATTCAAGCTCACCCGTGTAGTCGAACGCGTGTTTGCCAATCACCTCCACGCCCGGCTGAACGTAGATCTTCTTGAGCTCATAATAGAAATGCTTAGCGATGAAGAAAAGGTCGCCGGCGAACCCGTAATCCGCTATGCGTTTGACGGGTTTCCCCTCGTGGGAGCCGGGGATTACCCACTCGCCTGTTTCCAGTATGGCATTGAGTTCTGCTTTCTTTTCCTCGCTCTCGTTCCACAGTAAGCGGGTATAATCGTCCTTGCTTATCGCCGAAATCTCGTAACCGCTCTGGTCGTCAAGTAGCGTGTAGGTAAAAAACTCGTCGGGCGTTGGGGTCATTGCGCTCAGCTCGGCGTCGGTGCCGAGGTAGGGCGAAAGATCGATCTTCGCCGTTTCGCCGCCGTTACCGCCGCCTCCGCCGTTACCGCCGCCACCCGAACAAGCGGCAAAGCTCAATGCGCATGCGAACGCGCAGATGAGCGCTACAATGTTGTACTTCTTTTTCATAAAACATCTCCTTCTCTATCGCTTTTTATTTCGATTTTCACGTTCCAGCGACTGAAAAATTACATTATATATTATAGTTATATTTAACTATAATGTCAAGTAAATATAAACATTATAGCAAACCAAATGCTAAAAATTTGCTAAAATTAGGTTTTTTTCAAATTTTCCGCTCCCCGCGTTTTAACGCGGGGAGCTTTGATATTATTGTTTGTTTTCGTTTATTATTTTTTCCGCGAATTGAGGGGGTACTTCCTCGTAACGCAGGAATTCGGTTGAAAACCTGCCCTGTCCGCGGGTCAGCGCGCGCAGGTCTGTCGCATATTTTGCGACCTCGGATAGGGGCACTTCCGCGATAACGGTGGTGCTGCCGCCCTCGGTTGCGCTCTCCACGATGCGCCCGCGGCGTTTGGAAATATCGCCCATGACCGCGCCCAAATATTCGTTGGGAGCCGCCGCTTTCAGTTTGAGAACGGGTTCAAGCAAAACGGGTTTCGCGTTTTTTATGCCTTCCCTAAACGCAAGCGCCGCCGCGGCTTTGAACGCCATTTCGGAAGAATCCACGTCGTGATAGCTTCCGTCGAAGAGCACGGCTTTCACGCCGATTACGGGATAGCCCGCAAGAACGCCCCTTGCCATGCACTCGCGCAAGCCTTTTTCAACGGCGGGAATATACTGCTTGGGAACGGCTCCGCCGACGACTTCGTCGGCAAATTCGAAGTCGGATTCGCAGGGTTCGAAGCGCACTTTGCAGTGCCCGTATTGACCGTGCCCGCCCGTCTGTTTCTTGTGTTTGCCTTCCGCCGTGGCGGTGGTGCGAATCGTTTCGCGGTAGGGGATGCGGGGTTCGGAAAGAAC
>CANRAI010000049.1 GCA_947628555.1 uncultured Clostridia bacterium
AACACCTTTTTTGCCTTACCTTCGTAAAGCTGTTCCTTTTTCTGCATAAAATTTCTCCTTGAATATCTTTTCCGTTTTACGGTATTTTAAAAAGTTATAAAACCCGCAGACATACTGCGGGTAAGGTTTTAAAGCTGCTCCAACTCGGATTGCAGCAAGGCGTCGTCTGAATTTATCTTCTTCCTCATGTCCGCCTTATAGACGGAAAGCTTTTTCGCTATTTCGGGATACTTGACGCCGAGAATCTGCAAGGCGAGAAGCCCCGCGTTCTCCCCCCCGTTCACGCCCACCGTTGCGACGGGTATGCCCGAGGGCATCTGGACTATGGAAAGAAGGCTGTCCAGCCCGCCCATCATATCCGTTTTTACGGGCAAACCTATTACGGGCAGAGTAGTACCCGCGGCAATCACGCCGCCGAGGTGCGCGGCCTTTCCCGCGGCGCAGATTATGACTTCTATCCCCCGCTTCCTTGCCGTTACGGAAAATTCATGCGCCTCCTCCGGCGTGCGGTGCGCAGATATTACCCGCACCTCAGTTTCCACGCCGAAGTTCTTCAAAACTTCGGCTGCGGGCTTAACGACAGGAAAATCGGATTTGCTGCCCATTATTATTGCTGCTTTTGCCATAATTCTTCTCCGTATTTAAAATGCCGAAAAAAGGGCATACTTTTTTTATGATTTTACTTTACGTTCTGTTCGGGGTCTATATAGCCGCCGTCAATTTTTACGCTGTGATTCTCCTAAAATCGCAGCGCGACGAATACGGCGACGGCGATACTCCGAAATCGGGGGACGGAAAAATTATTTTGACCGCCATTCTCGGCGGTGCGATTGCGCTGTACGTGAGTATGTTCATTATGCGCTACCGCCTTAAAAACCTGATGCTTATGATTTTGCTTCCCGTTTTTGGAGTTCTGAACGTATATTTCTTTATAATCGCTTTCCGCTCGGGCTTTACTTTCTTTATTTTTTAGTACCTTGTAATTCTATAAAATTTTATAATGTGGTAAAGAAATTCAAAGCATGGACCCGCAGGCGGAACAGCGCGCCGAACATTATGAATGTATTATATCATAAATTCAACCCGAAATAAAATGTTTGAGCGCGTTTTCGGCAAATTTTATTTAGTTAAATTTTACAAATTTTTAATCCGTTTGCGTATTACAGGCGAACGGAAAAAAGCTTAAACCGCCCGCAGCGTCTGCGGGCGGCGTTATTTTAGTTTTAAATTACTTCTGCGCTTTCAAAAGGTCGCGGATTTCGCAAAGAAGCTGTTGCTCTGTTTCGGGAGCGTTCGCAGCCGCTTCTTCGGCAGCCTTTTTGGCAGCTTCTTCCTCTTCGGCTTTGCGTGCTGCCGCCACAGCTGCTATTTCGGCTTGTGACTTGCCTTCCGATTTCAGTTTGCGGACTTCTTCTTTCGTCAAAGGAGCATACTTCTCTTTCTGCTTTTTGGCGCCATCGTTTATATTGTTGATTGCCTTGACAATCAGGAAAACAACCAGAGCAATGAGAATAAAGTTGATTATCGCTGTTATAAATGCGCCCCAGTCGATATAAATCGATTTCGTAAGATCGATTATATCTGTTTTCACGCCGAGCTCATTTACCACAAACTTCTTATCGAGATAAGTGTAAATCGTATCCAGCCCTTTTCCGCCCGTAATCCTAAGAAGCACCCAGTTGATTATGGGCATTAAGATGTTGTTCGTCAACGCCGTAACAATCGCGCTGAAAGCGCCGCCGATAATTACGCCGACGGCAAGGTCGATAACGTTTCCGCGCTGAATGAACTTTTTAAATTCGCCGAAGAATTTTTTCATAAATTCACCCCTGTATTTTTATAAGGTTATTATAGAATCTCACTTATGCAAAGTCAAGCGAATAAAGGTTAATTAAGCAATAATTGTACCGTCTTTTCACGTACGGAAGCACATTCAGACGGGTCGCGCGGAACTTCCGTACCGGGCGTGAAGTCGTGCAGAATTTTTCCGTCCGACAAAACGAGTATCCTGTGCGCCGCAGCGACGGCTTCATCGACGTCATGCGTGACCATTAAAACGGTGCGGCGGTCTTTGCGCCATATTTCGAAAAACAAATCCAACATTCTGTATTTCAGCTTCAAATCAAGGGAGGAAAAGGGTTCGTCCATCAGAAGAATGTCGCTTTCGTACAAAAATGCACGCGCTACCGCCACGCGGCGCGCTTCCCCGCCCGAAAGATTTACGGGATATCTCGCCGACTTGTCGGAAAGTCCCACTCTTTCAAGCATAACGTCGATTTTTGCATCGTCGTCGCAAATAAGCGAAAGATTGCCGCGGACGGTTAAGCTGGGAACAAGCTGCGGGCTTTGGAATACGTACGAGCATTTAAGCATAGGCAGTTCGCCCTCGGCTTTGATAATCCCCGCTATCGCGTTGAGCAAAGTGGTTTTTCCGCTTCCGCTTGCGCCGAGAAGGCAGGTTATCTTCCCCTCTTCAAGCGACAGATTGAAATTATTATAGACAGAGATTTTGCCGTAGCTTTTTGAAAAATTCTTAATTTCAATCATTTTGCGTCTCTTTTATTCCACTTATAGGTAATGCGTACAAGCTGGGAAAACATTAAATCCATTATAATCCCCGCAGCCACGGCGATTAGGGTCAATGCGGCAAGGCGGGCTATCATAGCCGAAATGTTTGCCGACTGCATAAGCCCGCCCAAGCCCTTCAACGTAAAAGCAAGAACTTCGCCCGAAACCATAATTTTAAGGCCAAGCGAAACGTTGGCGCCGGTCTGGGCAAGTACGTTCGGACAGATTGCAGGCAGATATATTTTAAAAAGCGCGACGTGCTTTTTAATTCCATATACCTTTACAAAATCTTTTAGTCCGCCGTCCACCCCGTCCGCCGCAGCCATTATCTGGGCGTAAATCATAGGGAAAAGCACCAAAACCGCAACAATGACAGGCGCGATGTTTTTGTTGTTTTCCGTCCACCTCAGAATGAGAAGTATGATTGCGAGGGTGGGCAATATTCTTACAAACGCGACGACCGGGCGAAGCGCAGCGCGTAGAGGCACGCAAAGGCAAGCCAGCGCAGCGCATACTCCCGCAAGCGCAAACGAAATAAGAAACGAAATTATTGTTCTTAAAAATGTACTGCCGAGCGCAACCCAAAATTCGACGCTTTTAAAACACAGCCACATTTCCTTAAAAGTTTCCGTATATGAAGGCACCAAAAGCCTGTTGCCCACCGCGTAAAAGGCGATTATCCACACCACCCACATCAGGACGACGGCGATTAAAGAATATACGATATTAAGTTTTCTGCTCAGAAAAAATTTTTTCATTAAGAGGCAATGTAAAAGAAATTATCCCCCACTTCCATTGCAAACTGCCCGTTTACCGATTTTAATTTCACAAGAAGAGACTTTACATTCTCCTTGCAAGAAGCGGAATTTTCAAAACGTACCGCACAGTGCGATATGACCTCTTTGCTGAGGTTATTAAACGCGGGCGCAGTGTTTTCGGGGTCGGGATAGTGGTTTTTGATTGCGGTTAAAATCATTTCGGAAGTTACATCCTGGCGCATAATCCATTCGGCGGACGCAGTGAGCGCGTTCATAAAATCCGAAATGAATCCTGGGTTATCCTCGATAAGCGAAGTTTTTGCCATTACCACTGCCTGGGGATAGCCGCTTTCGCCGTACAAATCCTGAACGTTGCCCACAAAGGCAAGTTCGGTTGCGGCGTTGCCGACCCTCGTGCTTGCGGCGGGTTCAGGTACCAAGAAATAGTCGTAATTTACGTTCGTTCCCGCAACGTCCGAGGGTATGACCTGTGAAAGCTCGGCGCTGACGGAATAATCGGAAAGAAGGGTTTTAAGCATTACGCCCGGGAATTCGGTAAGGTTAATAACGCCCAACTTTTTGCCGCTTATGCTCTCGGCGAAGTTTTCACGCGTGAGCTGAGCGGCGTTTTTATTGGCGAGGATAAACAGGTTGCCGTGCGTAACCGTTCCGAGCATCTTATATTTCGACCCGTCGTTCAAAAGTTTGCTTGCCATATTCACGGGCATAATAATTATATCCGCGTTATTCTTTTCGTCGTCTGCGGAAATCCTGCTCGGAAGCGTTCCGCTGTCCACGATATGGTAGCTTACGCCTTCGTTCAAGCCGTTCTCCTCGTACATAAGCTGCGCGAGCGCAAGCGCGGGCGCGCCGTCGGGGGCATAGACGTTGATTGCGGTTTTGTTTTCGCCTTTGGCGCAGGCGCTAAAACCGCAGATTGCCAGCGCGGCGACAACCGCGCAGAAAAGTGTTGCAAAGATTTTTTTCATAATTTCTCCTTTCGGCGTCAGGGCTACCCTTCCGCCTCAAAAATTTTTTTAAAATTTAGACATAAGGGTTTTTGCCGTAACGCCTTCAAGCTGACCTATCTTGCCCGTTATGGTGTTTATGACCTCCGCGGGGGCGTCAACGGCGACGCTTATAATATATACCGATTTATCCTTGTAAGGTATTCCCATTCTGCCCAGCACGTAATCGCCGAATTCGGACAAGACTGCGTTGATTTTGGCGCTTTGCGACCTCTCCGCCGCGATTATGCTTATTACGGCTATACGGTTTTCGGTCATAAAAAAACCCTCCTTGACCGAAGGGAAAAAGACAGCCGATTCTGCCGCGGAAAAGCGGCGAACTGTTAAATCCTTTACCCTCGGAATTCTCCTTGCGTTCAGGTAATTTCCATTTTACACAAATTTAGCAAAATTTGCAAGTTTTTGAATAAGAGTTTTTTAATTTTACATACTGTTTGTATGAAAAAGTTTTTTTATTTTATGGCTTCGGTTTTGGGTTTGTGCGTGATATTCGGTTCCGGTTGGGCGGCGGGCGTGAATAAGCTTGCCGCGGTAGGCGCCGCCACCGAAATTTCCGAACCCGTCACGGAAGATAAAGTTTCCCCCGACGAATCCCGCCAAAACGACAGATGCGGCGAATGTCCCGATGAAAAAAATTCGGAAAACAGTGAAGGAACAATCAGATTCAGATTCGAGATTCCCTCTCCCGCTGACTTCCGCAACAGAATATTCAAATTCCACGGTATTCAGTAAAAGCGCGGCTGCGGAAAGCAGCCGCGCTTTTTAAGGCGGGATTTGGTTGCAATTTCAAAATGAACACATTATAATATACCTATGAAAATTTTCAAATTCAAATTTACCGCAACGACCAAAGTCTTTATTTGGCTGGGGCTTGCCCTGTCCGCCGCAGCTTTCGGCGTCACGCTTTATAACGTGCTTTCGGGCGGCTACAACAATTCCGCAAATATTGTTTATCCCATAATAGGATATGCGGCTATGTTCTTCGTTTCCGTGCTTTTAACGGTGATTTTAATAAGCCTGCTTGTTTCTTCCTACTATGCGGTAGGCGACAAAACGCTGAAAACAAGTTTCGGAATCATTAAAAGCAAGTTCGACACGGACAACATAGAAAGCATTATTCTCGACAGAGAAACGAACAAGCTTGCCGTGCATTTCAAGGATTCGTCCTTCATAATGGTTGTGGTAAAAAGCGAATGGTACGAAGATTTCATAACCGAAATTCTTAAATGCAATCCAAAAATCGAATATTCGATAAAATCCAAAGAAAATTCCCCGGACGACGAGCTTAAAAAATAATATATAAGCGTATAAAATAATATATAAGCGTATAAATTTTAAAGCGCGGCGGACATCGATTGATGTCCGCCGCGCTTTAAAAATAACTTTCACGCTTTCGAACGTCTATGTTTTCGGACGGAAGTATGATGTTCTTCGCCCGCAAGCAGCCTTAAAATATTTTTACGGTGGGCGAACCAGGTAATCAGATTTATTGCGAATAACGCCATAAGGGTAACTATGACCCAAACGTTAAAAAGATTCCCTTCGTATCTCAGAACGAAAACGACGGCTTGGAAAGCCGAAAGAGCCGAAACGCCGAGAAGGGAGCCGAGACTTCCCATTTCCGTAACGATTATAAACGTCAATACCCCCGCAAGCATAAAAAAAGCGATTATAAAATACCACCACTTATCACATGCGAGTGAGAACGCGAGAAGCCCCATTGTGGAGGCAATGCCCTTGCCGCCCCTGAATTTCATGGTAACGGGGAAAACGTGCCCCACGATAACCATCAAACCGAAAAGATAACGCGCAAAGTCGGAGACAAGGAAGTTCGTGCCTTCGAAATAATAATTTTTGAAAATTATCCAGCCCACAAGCGCAGGTATCCCGCCTTTGAAAACGTCGCAGAAAAAATTCACTGCGCCTATTTTAAGCCCGAACGTGCGGGTCATATTCATTGCGCCCGGGTTGCCGCTGCCCTGCACGCGGATATCCTTGTTTTTAAAATGCGAAATAAGCACGGCAAAGTTAAAACAGCCTATAAAATAGCAAATTACCGCACCCAACAAAAACCAATACCAGCTGTCGTAGAATGAAAGTTCACTCATCTTTCGATTTTTCCCTCGTCAGAATTTTTATGGGAGTTCCCGAAAAATCAAAGTTGCGCCTTAAAGTGTTTTCGAGAAATCTTTCGTATGAAAAATGCATTAGGTCTGCGGAATTTACAAAGAGCACGAAAGTGGGCGGGTTTACGGAAACCTGCGAGGAATAATAGACTTTCAGCCGCCTGCCGTTGTATGAGGGCGGTTCGTTGGCGCGAATCGTATCCGATATCAGGTCGTTAAGCGTACCCGTAGCCACGCGGTAGCAGGCATGGGCATACACTTCGTCAACAAGGGATAAAAGTTTTTCCGTGCGCTGGCCCGTTTTTGCGGAAATATAGACGGATTTGAAATAATCCATAAACTTCAAATCCTCTTTAAGCTTTTTTTCAAAGGCGTTGATTGTGTTGGTATCCTTTTCAACCAAATCCCACTTATTCATAACTATAAGCGACGGCTTGCCCTGTTCATGCACGTAACCTATGATTTTCGTATCCTGTTCTGTAAGCCCCTCGGTGCTATCCACAACGAGAATACTTACGTCTGCGCGGCGCACGGCGTCGAAAGCGCGCATTACAGAATAATATTCCACGTCGTCCTCAACCTTGCTTTTCTTGCGGATACCCGCCGTATCGATTATCGTGTAATTTTTTCCCTCATAGGAAAAGCGCGTATCTATCGCGTCGCGGGTGGTGCCGGCGATATCGGTAACAATAGAACGCTCAAACCCGAGAAGTCTGTTTACAAGGCTGCTTTTACCCGCGTTGGGCTTGCCAACGACCGCGATTTTCAAGCTGTCGCCGTCCTCATTCTGCCCTCTTTCAAACCAGCTTACCGCTTCGTCAAGAACGTCGCCTATGCCCTTGCCGTGTTCAGCCGATATGGGGTACGGTTCGCCCAGTCCGAGCGAATAAAATTCGAATACCTTGTCCTCGGAATATTCGTCGATTTTGTTTACGACGAGAATTACGGGTTTTTTGGAGCGGCGAAGCATTTCCGCCACGTCGTAATCGGACGTGGTTAGTCCTTCCCTGCCGTCAACGAAAAACAAAATTACCTGCGCGGTATCGATGGCGACTTCCGCCTGTTTTTTTATCTCCCGCCACATGGTATCTTCCGACCGCATTTCTATGCCGCCGGTATCGACCATGGTAAAAGCTTTCCCCCGCCATTCCGAGTCCGCGTAAAGTCTGTCGCGAGTAACGCCGGGTCTATCCTCGGTTATCGAAATTTTTCTGCCGGCGACCTTATTGAAAAATGTGCTTTTGCCAACGTTGGGTCTGCCGACGATTGCTATCAAAGGATTTGCCATAATAATCTCTTATCAAAATAATCTGTAAACGCAAAAACAAGCGTAAAAAGTTATGGAAAGTATGTAAACGATTTTCCAGCCGATTTTTTTATCGTTGACGTAGCCGAAAGCGGGAACGCCCACCGCTATAAGCAGCGCAAGCTTGGAGACGAAGTCTATTCCGACAATCCATTTTTCTATCCCTTCGGGATTGACGCCGAAGCGTTCTTTCAGAAGCTGCAATATGCCGTTCACAAAAAACAGCAAGGCCGCGAAAGTTACTCCCCAGAAAGCGCAAAATTTGGATAACGAACTCTTTGAAATTTTTTTCGGCGCGCTCTTCTCTTCCCCTGTCTCTTCCTTTTTCTTCTTTTTCATAAAACCACCTTTTATTTTGCGGGTTGAGCCGTAAAATTATATTTCGTCCAGCTTTGAAAGCACCGCAGTAAAATAATCGGGCAACGGGGCTTCAAAGCTCATTTCCTCGTCCGTGCGCGGATGAATAAGACTAAGCCGCCAGGCGTGCAGAAGCTGTCCGTTCAAATTGAATTTTTGCTTTTTTATACCGTAAACCGAATCGCCGACCACGGGATGCCCCATATGACGGGCGTGAACGCGTATCTGATGGGTACGCCCCGTATGCAAATCGAAACGGCACAGCGTAAAGCCCTGCGCGTAACGCTTTAACACGGTATAGTCGGTTATTGCGATTTTGCCCTTGGAAGGCTCCACGACGGCCATTTTAACCCTGTCGCGCGGGTCGCGCCCTATATATGTCCTCACCCTGCCGCTCCTGTCCTTGACGTTGCCCT
>CANRAI010000050.1 GCA_947628555.1 uncultured Clostridia bacterium
TATGCCGCACAACTCTTTGACGCGCGCCGTAAATTCGCCGCCGTTCAATGCGGAACGCACAGCCGCCGTGGCAAAAACGTAAGTATGTATTGCGTTTTCCGATTTTGCAAGCGCGGCAAAATCCTTCACGGCTTGCGCCGTGCGCTCAATCGCCTGCGGCGTAAGCCTGCCCGTCAGCGCCAAACCCTCGCCCAGCCTGGTGCTTGCAAGCCGCTTATATAAAGTTTTTCCGTCCGCAAACATAGCAAGGCGGACGGAATTAGAACCTATGTCTATAGCTGAAATTTTATAATCAGTCTGCATAATGCCAACCGTATTCAATGAGCTTGTCCCTTAAATATTCTTCCGATTGGAGACGTTCGAGATAGTCGTCGCTTTCTTGAACCATCTGCTCGTAACGTTCGATTTCGCCGGTTATCCGCTTGCGCTCGGAGCGCAACGTGGTAAGGACGACAAGCTGATATACCAGCACCGCCGCCAAAATCGCTATAAGAAGAATCACGTTTACCGTGACAGCCGCCATAAGACGCGCGCGTTTTTCTTCGGTCACTCTTTACGCTCCTTTCTTGCTTTGGCTATATTATACACTTTTCTCATTAAAAAAGCAACAATTATGTGGAAACTTTTTAAATATATGAACGCGCCCGCCGCGCAGCCCAAAAGCATATAAAATCTTAAATTTTCGAAGCCGAAAAGCACTGATATGAAAATAAAGCCCGCGGCGAATACCAAACAGTATAATAAATCACAGATAATTATAAATATTCTGTCTTTTACGGTATATGCCGCGGAATTTACTCCGCACAAAATACAGCGCGCAATATATAAAACGTCATACACTATGCCGCTTAACACTCCGCAGAAAAGACAAATAATAAAAATATAAAGCTGCATTTATTTGAACAGTTTCTGTTTAAGGCTTGAATTTTTTTGCATATACCTTGCGCTTATTATGTCGCCTGCGGCGGAAAACGCGCCCGTACTTTTGGAAAAGCCGATAATTTTCATTCCGCTGCCCTGCACGACTATTCTGCCGCCTGAATAGCTTAAAACTATCTGTTTGTCGGAAAAACTGTCAACGCTTGTAATCTCCGTAGCCGTAATGCGCTTGCAGTTTTCGACCGTAAGATTATGATTTTCCATAATTTTGCCTCGCGGCGGGGCTTAACCCGCTCCAATAAATAAAAATACCGCCCTATAGGGGTGGTATATTTTATTAAATTACCCAAAAGATTATACCTGCTTTTTTTCCTTGGCGCGCGCTTTGGCGCGTAACTCGCTGTCGAGAATACGTTTGCGTATCCTGATATTTTTCGGCGTGACTTCCAAAAGTTCGTCGTCGCCTATAAATTCAAGGCACTCTTCCAGACTCATCTTTTTGGGAGTGATAAGGCGCAACGCGTCGTCGCTCGCCGAAGAACGGGTGTTGGTAAGGTGTTTCGTCTTGCACACGTTGACGTTTATATCGTCGCTTTTGGGGGATTCGCCTATTACCATGCCCTCATAAACGGGCGTGCCCGCGCCTATGAACAAAGTACCCCTCCCCTGTGCGTTGAAAAGCCCGTAAGTTACAGCTTCGCCCGTTTCGAACGCTATCAGCGAACCCGTATTACGGCGGGAAATTTCGCCTTTGTAAGGCTGGTATTCGAAGAACACGCTGTTCATAACGCCCTCGCCCTTCGTCGAAGTCAAAAATTCCGACTTATAGCCGAACAGACCTCTTGCGGGTATTATAAATTCAAGCCGGGTACGCGTGCCTATCGCGCTCATATGCAGAAGTTCGCCCTTGCGGTTGCCCATACTCTGGAATACCGCCCCGGTGGCTTCGTCGGGAACATCGACTATAAGCCTTTCCATGGGCTCGTAACGCATGCCGTCTATTTCCTTATACATAACCTTGGGCGTGGAAACCTGAAATTCGTAGCCTTCGCGGCGCATATTTTCGATTAAAATCGAAAGGTGCATTTCACCCCGCCCGCAAACGCGGTAGCTGTCCGCGCTGCCCGTTTCCTCCACGCGCAGGGAGACGTCCTTCAAAAGTTCCCTGAAAAGCCTGTCCCGCAAATGGCGGGTGGTTACCCATTTGCCGTCCTTGCCCGCAAAAGGCGAGTCGTTGACGGAAAACGTCATTTCGACCGTAGGTTCGGTTATTTTCACGAATTTATGGGGTTCCACGCAGTCGGGAGAACAAACGGTGTCGCCTATATTGATTTTTTCAAGCCCCGAAAAACATACGATGTCGCCTGCCTTGGCTTCCTCGCACGGAACGCGGTTAAGACCTTCTATCTGATATAAATTGACAATCTTTCCGGGCGCTTTTAACTGTATATTATTGTAGTTCGCCACCACTACCGACTGTCCTTGCTTTATAACGCCGCGCTCTATCCTGCCTATGCCTATCCTGCCCACGTAGTCGTTGTAGTCTATCGACGAACAGAGAAGCTGCGCCGGACCTTCGGCGTCGGCTTCCATGGGCTGAATGTGCCGCAAAATCGTATCGAAAAGTGGAGACAAATCTTTGCCCGGCACGTTTAAATCGAGGGTAGCGGTGCCGTCGCGCCCGGAGCACCATACCACCGGACTTGAAAGCTGGTCGTCGGAGGCGTCAAGCTCCAACAAAAGTTCCAGAATTTCATCCTGAACTTCGTTTAAGCGGGCGTCGGGGCGGTCGATTTTATTTACCACGATTATCAAGCGGTGCCCCATTTCAAGCGCTTTTTGTACGACGAAACGGGTTTGCGGCATAGGACCTTCCGCCGCGTCAACCAGCACGAGCACGCCGTTTACCATCATCATGACGCGCTCCACCTCGCCCGAAAAATCGGCGTGCCCGGGGGTATCCACTATGTTTATCTTCACGCCGTTATAATGCACAGACGTGTTTTTTGCGAGAATGGTTATCCCGCGCTCCCTTTCAAGGTCGTTGGAATCCATTACCCTTTCTTCGACAGACTGGTTATCGCGGAAAGTGTGGCTCTGTTTAAGCATTGCATCGACAAGGGTAGTCTTGCCGTGATCTACGTGCGCGATTATCGCTATATTTCTTAAATCTTCTCTTAACATATTTTCCTTAAAAGTTAAAACAGTAACGAATTTAAATTTTAATGCGGCGGCGAAAAAATTGCAACCTGTTTTACGGGGATTTTTTTAAAATTCCGATTTTGTGCTGCGTTCGAACAGCTTTAATATTATCTTCATACAGTTTTCGGCGCCGTCGCCCGATTCGAAGGGGTGCGAAAGGAAGCAAGCCTCATATACGGCGTTGATTATAGGCAGGTCGAGTCCGTGCCGGTCGCCCAGCTCTTTCATTGCTTTCGCCGTCATAACGCCCTCGGCAAGCTTTTCGAATTTTGCGCCGTGCGCCATCATTTCGCCGTACTTTCTGTTGTGGGAATATTCGGAAAACAGAGTGGTTTCGTAATCGCCGAGATGGGCAAGCCCGTACGCGGAAGTAAATTCTCCGCCCATAGCCTTTATAAATCTGCCCACCTCGTAAGCGCCGCGCGCCATAAGCGGACCTTTAAGGCTTACGTATCCGCTTCCGTCGAGTACCCCCGCAGCAATGCCCAAAACGTTTTTAGCCGCCGCTCCTATTTCCGAGCCTATAATATCGTTACCGTAATAGAAACGGATAAGATTGGATTTAAAACTGTCGGCAATACGACGTTTAAGCGTTTCGTCATAGCTGTCTATCACCATACAGTTGGGTATGCCGCGCGTAAACGCCTGAATGTGTCCAGGGCCTACCCAAACGGCTATTTTATTCTTGTCTATGCCGCTTTCAATAAGCACTTCGGAAAGGCGTTTACCCGTCGATTCCTCTATGCCCTTCATGCACAGCACGAAAGTTTTGTCCTTTACGGGAAATTGGGTCACTTTTTTCATAAAGCCGCGCAATCCCTGCGAAGATATGGAAATTATAATTACGTCGCTTGAATTGACGGCGTAGCCCAAATCGCACGTAAGCTTTATGGATTTATCGAGGGCTACGTATTCGTTCCTGCCCTCAGTTTTGAGCACTTCATAGGAATAATCGCCCTCGGGGCCCCAGCTTATTACGTTATTTTTCAGTACCGTCGCCTGATACCAGGCAATAAACGAGCCCCAGCGCCCGCATCCCAAAACGGATATATTCATATAATTCACCTGTCTTTCAGATTTGTTTTCTTTCGAGAAGCGCGCGGGATAAGGTTACCTCGTCTGTGTATTCGAGTTCTCCGCCGACGGGAATCCCGTGCGCGAGGCGCGTTACGTTCACGCCCAACGGTTTTAACAGCTTTGCTATATACATAGCCGTAGCTTCCCCCTCCACGTCGGGGTTGGTAGCCATAATTACTTCGCGTACATCGCCGTCTATGCGGGCGAGCAGTTCCTTGATGCGGATTTCGTCCGGCCCTATTCCGTCCATAGGGGAAATTACGCCGTGCAAAACGTGATATACTCCCTTATATTCGTGCAGTTTTTCCATGGCGACGACGTCCTTTGGCTCTTTTACCACACAAATCGTGCCCTTATCCCTACGCTTGCAGATGTCGCATACTTCTTCCTCGGTAAAATTACCGCATACCTTGCAATAGCGCACCCGCCGCTTACAGTACAGAACGCTTTCTGCGAACTGTTTTGCCTCTTCTTCCGTCATGGAAATGATTTTATACGCGTATCGCTGCGCCGTCTTTTTGCCCACGCCCGGCAATTTCGTAAACTCGTTGATAAGCCTGCCGATAGGCTCTATAAATACGTCCATATCAGCGAAGAATACCGCCCGCCTTGGCAAAAGGGCCCATCTTTTCGTTATACACGTCGTCGGCTTTTTTATAGCCGTCGTTGATTGCCGCCATTATAAGGTCTTCAAGCATCTCCACGTCGTCTTCATCGGATATATCGACGATTTCCGACAGCTTGCTGCCGAATTCTATCCCGTTTATGATTTTTTTGCCGTTCATATAGACGACGACCGTTTCGTCGCCCTCTTCCCCGCCGCCGGATAGCCCGACGACCTCGTATTCTTCGAGCTCGCGGTCGGCTTCCTGCATCTGCTCCTGCATTTTCTGCGCCTCGCGCAGCATGTTTTGCATGTTGCCCATTCCGCCGCCTCTGTTAAATCCTGCCATATAAATCTCCTTTATTTTACGGTAATATCCGTTCCTTTGAAGTTATTTTTAAGCTGATTCAAAGCTTTTTCGTATTCGCTTTCGCCCTTGGGTTTTATCAGAACGTCGTATTCGTTCACGCCCAGCTCTTGGAGCGCTTCGCCTATGAACGCGAAGTTGTCAGGTCTTTTCAAAGCTCTGTAAACCACCTCGCTGTCCGTTGTGAAAATCAGCTTTTCGCCCTCAAATTCGGCGTTTAAATCCATACATAGCGTGAACAGCACGGCGTTCTTATGGGTGGTGCGCAGACTTTTTATGAATTTGGCGAATACCTGACGTTTTTCGTCCTCCGAAAGGCTGCCGCCGCGGGGGGCGATTTCGGGAGATTCTTCCCAAATCGCGGGCTGGACGCCCGTATTCGCGCTTTGCGCGGACACATCCGCCGCGGAATTACTATAGGTCTGCCCAAAGGCAGCCTTCTCTGCGGCTTCGAAAGGAGAAGCGCCGTCCTCCCGCAACAGACCCGCCGAAGTTACGCCTACGTCACTTGCGGGCGCTTCCGGAGGGCGCAGAGGTTGAGTTCGGGCAGAAGTACCGCTTTCCGGTTGCGCGTCCTTAGAAATGTGATACACACCGCTTTCAAGCTTTTTTTCAAGCGCGTTTATCTTGCCTATAAGGGCGTCGATATTGTAGTCCTTTTCGGGCATTGCGCTTTTCAAAACCGCCGTTTCGACGATAATCCTGCCGTTAGCGGAATAGCGCAAATCGGTTTCCGCCTTTGCGAAAATTTCCGTGACGCGCAGAATTTTATGTCCGTCGCTTGCCTTTGCGATATTTAATATTCTTTCATACGATTCGTCGGGCAGATTTATTATTTCACGCGGGGCGCGGCACACTTTCGCAACCGAAAGATTATTTAAAAAGCCCAATATGTCCTTAATTAAAACCCCAACGCTCTTACCCGTAGATAACATATTTTCCACCGAGGCGAGCGCCGAGCTGGCGTCTTCGTTGAGAATTTGCTCGCACACTTCCGCGATTTTCATTAAATCCGCCGAGCCGAGTACGGCAGCCACGTCGTCGTAAGTAAGCTTGCCTTCCGAATACGAAGCGCACATATCCGCGATGGAAAGACTGTCCCGCGCGCTGCCCGCGCCCGCGCGCGCTATGGCGGCGACCGCCTGTTCCTCGAAGTCCTTGCCCGTCTTTATAAGGACGGATTTTATTAGCTCTTCCAAATCCTTTTGGGGGATAAGTTTGAAATCGAAACGCATACACCGCGACATTATCGTCGCCGGAATTTTCTGCGGTTCGGTTGTCGCAAGAATGAATACGGCGTGGCGGGGCGGCTCTTCAAGCGTTTTAAGCACGGCGTTGAAAGCCGAAGCCGTAAGCATATGCACTTCGTCTATAATATAGACCTTATACTTACCCGCTACGGGCGGATACTGCACTTTTTCGCGCAGGTCGCGCATTTCGTCAACGCCGTTGTTGGAAGCAGCGTCGATTTCCGATATATCAAGATTCCCGCCCGCGGCAAGCGCACGGCATGCGGGGCATTTTCCGCACGGCGAGGCGTTCTGCGGGTTCTCGCAGTTGATAGCCCGCGCGAAAATTTTGGCGAGAGTGGTCTTTCCCGTGCCGCGCGGTCCGCAGAAAAGATAGGCGTGACCTATCTTACCGCTTTCTATCTGATTTTTCAGAATCCTTACGATATGCTCCTGCCGCACCACGGCGTCGAAGGTCGCGGGGCGGAAAGTTCTGTAAAACGCGAGGTATGCCATTTTAACACTCCGTGTAATATGATTTATGCAACTTGTTCTTTGCGCGGTTCAAAGCGTTATCCACGCTCTTTGCGTTCTTATCCAGAGCGACCGCGATTTCCGATGCCGAAAGTCCGTCCAGATACATTACTGTCGCCTTAAATTCCAACGACGAAAGAATTTTGGATATCTTCTGCAAAAATTCGCTTCTCTGCTCCCGGCGGATAAGCTCGTCCTCGGGGTCGTTGGGCGAATTAACGTCCGATATCTCCACAATGGGCACGAAATTGTTAAGCGCCCTGTTCTTTGCGCCCGTATTCTTTTTTACGACGTCCAGAACGGCGTTGCGCATACACCTGTATGCGTATGTCGTAAAGTTTGCGCCGTTGTCGGGCGAAAAACAGTTAATCGCCGAATATAGCCCCACCATCGCTTCCTGGAACAAATCCTCGGCTGTGCCACCGCTTATGAAAAACCCGGCGGAAATCGACTTCGCCATGGGCATATATTTTTTTAAAAGCTCGTTTTCGGCGTCCTTGTCGCCGTCGCGCGCCTTTAAAATCAGCCGTTCGTCGTCCATCTTCTTATTACCTCATACGCGGCAATCCCCAAAGCGACAGAGGCGTTAAGGGAATTGACCTTGCCTTTCAGGGGCAGAGAAACCGTGAAATCGCACTTTTCGCGCGTAAGACGCTTAACCCCGCTATCCTCGCCGCCGATAACAAGCGCAGTTTTGCCGGAAAGTTCGGTTTTATATATGTCCTGACCGTTTGCTTCGAGAGCGTATATCCAAAAGCCCGCCTTCTTCAAATCGTCTATAACCCTGTTTACCGAATTGACCTTGGCCACTTTTATATGGTTAGCCGCGCCCGCGGAAATCCTTATTACCGCTTCCGTAACGCTTGCAGAATTGTTGAACGGGATTATAACTCCCTCCGCGCCAGCGCACTCCGCCACCCTTATTATAGAGCCGAGGTTATGCACGTCCTCTATTCCGTCGCAAATAACGACAAGCGCGTTGTCCTTATCCGTTGAAATAATTTCTTCGACCGCAGAATATTCGTAATCGGTCGTAAACGCTATTACGCCCTGATGCCTGCCCTCGGGGCTTTCCTTGTTGAGAACCCGCCTGTCAACGAATTGCACGCGGATATTCTTTTTGCGCGCTTCGGCAAATATCTTGTTCAGGCTGCCCTGCGGATTTTTTTCAATTAGCAGTTTATCTATATTTTTATCCGTTTTCAACAGCTCCGAAACGGCGTTTCTGCCCTCTGTTTTCATTTTTTATCCTCCAAAAGGAATAAAAGGCGTTCGTTCTGCCCCGTAAGGTAAAGCCAGCCGAAAACCGCTTCCAAGCCCGTGGAATTGTTGTACTCAAAAAGGTCGGCGTTCTTGCTGTGCGAAGGCTTTTTGGCGTTGCGGCCGCGCATAAAAATCGCCCTTTCTTCCGCGGTGAAAAGCCCCTCCTTTTCGCGGAGCAGACCGTTCTGGCCGTGCGCGGACACCTTCTCGCAGCTCAGTTTTTGCAGAACCGCGGGCGGATAATCGGCTTCCAGCGTAAGCTTATGGCGCACGTACAGCGAATACACTGCGTCCCCCGCGAACGCGAGAGTTACGGGGTTTAAATTGTTTGCCTGCGCAATCGTAAGCGGACGGAAAAATTCAAACATACCTATTCAATTATAATTATAATACTTCGTCATA
>CANRAI010000051.1 GCA_947628555.1 uncultured Clostridia bacterium
ATAAACACGCTTACGGGAATGGTTATAGATATAGAACGCCGTAAGCCCCTGCTTGCCAACAACACGGGCGGAGTTTCGGGCGCGGGCATAAAGCCGATAGCCGTCAGAATGGTTTACGAAGCTTCTCACGCCGTAAAGATTCCCGTTATAGGCATGGGCGGGATAACCTGCGCCGAGGACGCCGTCGAATTTTTAATGGCGGGCGCGCGCGCCGTACAGGTCGGCACGGCGAACTTTTCAAACGGCAACGCCATGCCCGAAATTATCTCTGGGCTCGAAAAATGGCTTGACCGTCATAATATTTCCGACGTCAACGAAATCGTAAATACTCTTACCTTGAATTGAGGAGAAAAATATGACTTACAAACAGCAATTTATCAAATTTATGGTGGATAACGGCGTGCTTAAATTCGGGGAATTTACCCTAAAAAGCGGCAGAAAAGCCCCCTATTTCATCAACACGGGCAATTATAAATCGGGTTCCCAGCTTGCAAAACTCGGCGAATATTACGCGCATTGTATCGTAGAAAACGGAATTAAAGCCGATACGCTTGTCGGTCCCGCCTATAAGGGCATACCCCTTGCGGTGACTACCGCGGTTGCGCTTTCCGAGCGCCACGGCATAGATTTGAATTACTGCTTCGACAGGAAGGAAGTAAAAGACCACGGCGAGGGCGGGCTGTTCGTCGGAAAACAACTTCAAGACGGCGAAAAAGTCATAATAATAGAGGACGTAATGACTTCGGGCAAGGCTTTAAGGGAAATGCTACCCAAGCTTGCGGAAGCCGCAAAGGTGGAAATAGCGGGAATGGTTATTTCGGTGGACAGAATGGAGCGCGGGCTGGAAAGCAGCCTTTCCGCTGTGCAGGAAGTCTATAAGGAATTCGGGGTAAAGGTGTATTCGATAGTCACAATGGCGGATATAATTTCCGCCATAGAGGACGGAATAATCGGCGGCAGGGAATACCTCGGCAAAATGAAGGAATATCGCGCCGCCTACGGCGTAGAATGATGATATCGGCGCGTATAAATGAATTGAGAAAGGAAAACCATTTAACCCAAAAACAGCTGGCTGAAAAAGTAGGTTGCAACCAATCCATGATTGCAAGATGGGAAAAGGGGGAATGTGAGCCTACCGCCGGTGCAATTTTAAAGCTTGCCGAAGTGTTCGGTTGCTCAACCGATTATCTTTTGGGTAAGCTGGAATATTGATATTTTTTGTCCTATTTGTTGCGCCGCCCGAGGCAAAAAGCCTCGGGCGGCCTCTCTTATTGCATTGTAATAAGTTGACTTATCGAAAATTTTTCTATACAATATAATATGTAATAAATAAAGCGGTGATTTTGGGTGGCTGATGATTATTCTGGGACTCGACCCCGGGCTTGCCACAATGGGCTACGGCGTGGTGGAAAAGCTTAAAAACGACGGCACGGAAGCGGTGGACTTCGGGGTGGTGCTTACCCCCAAAGACGAAAGTTTGCCCGTACGCCTCGCCATGCTGGAAGAGGGAGTCAACAAAATTCTTTCCAAATATAAACCCGACGAAATCGCCGTCGAGGAATTGTTCTTTTCAAAGAACATAACTACGGGTATTCCCGTGGCGCACGCAAGGGGAGTAATGCTGCTTACCTGTATAAAGTACTGCGGCAGACTTTACGAATACACCCCGAACCAGATAAAACAATCGCTTACGGGTTACGGCAAGGCGGATAAAATCCAGATGCAGCATGTGGTTACATCGCTTTTGCACTTGCAAAAAATTCCCCGCCCCGACGACGCCGCGGACGCGCTCGCCGTCGCGCTGTGCCACGCGCATACTTCGCGTTTCGGCAAGCTGTTCGGAATAAGGTAATTTTATGATAGGATATGTAAAAGGCAATATACTTTCACTTACGCCCGATACGGCGCTTATTTTAACGGAAAGCGGAGTGGGCTTCGAAATTCTTATTTCCGCCGCCGCTTACGACGCGCTTGCAGGCAGGAAAGAGGGCGGGCTCTATACGTATATGCAGTCGCGCGAGGACGGCGTAAGCCTTTTCGGATTTGCGCAGACGGAAGAAAAGGAGATGTTTTTAAAACTTATCTCCGTGTCGGGCGTCGGTCCTAAAATGGGAATAGCCGTGCTTTCGGGTATGAAAGCGGGCGATGTCGCCGCCGCGATAGCCACCAACGACGTAAAGCGTCTTTCCGCCGTGAAAGGGTTGGGCAAAAAGACCGCGGAACGCATAATTCTCGAACTTCGGGAAAAAGTTCAGACTATTGCCACAGCCGAAACGGGCGCAAAGGTTGCTTCTGTTCCGCCCGTTTCTTCGGGGGACGAGGACGCGGTGGTAGCGCTTATGACCCTCGGTTTTACAAGGCAGGAAAGCGTAAAAGCTATCTCCCGCGCGAAAGAAAACGGCGCCGTTTCGGTTGAGGACGTCATTATGTCGGCGTTGAAAGGAATGTAACGTATGTTTTTCGAGGACGACGAGGACTACGGCGAAGAGCGGCTTGTGCAGAGCACGAAAGGGGAATATGATTTTGAAGAAAACGTGCTCCGCCCCAAAACGCTTGAAGCGTACGTAGGACAAACAAAGGTAAAGGACAATTTAAAGACGTTTATGGACGCCGCGAAGCAGCGCGGCGAAGTATTGGAGCACGTCCTTTTATACGGCGCGCCCGGTCTGGGCAAGACCACGCTTGCGCACATAATCGCAAACGAAATGGGCGGGCAGTTAAAGCTTACAAGCGCGCCCGCAATCGAGCGCAGCGGGGATTTGGCGGCGATTTTAACCAATCTTAACGAGGGCGACGTGCTTTTTATCGACGAAATCCACCGTCTGAACCGCAATGTGGAGGAAATATTGTATTCCGCCATGGAGGATTACGCCCTCGATATAATCGTGGGCAAAGGTCCCAGCGCGAGGAATATACGCTTTACCCTTAAAAAATTTACGCTTATAGGCGCGACCACCCGCGCGGGTATGATATCTAACCCGTTAAGGGACCGTTTCGGAATTATCTGCCGCCTCGAAATGTACACGCCCGAAGAATTAAAGGAAATTGTCTTGCGTTCGGCGCGCGCCCTCGCAATCGAAATCGACGATAAAGCGGCTTCGGAAATCTCCCGCAGAAGCCGCGGCACGCCGAGAATCGCAAACCGCCTTTTAAAGCGCGTGCGCGATTTCTCCACTATAAAGGGCAACCCAAAAATCACTTGCGAGGACGCAAAATTCGCCTTAGAAAAATTGGAAGTCGATGAGCTTGGGCTGGACGAAGTTGACCGCGCGCTTCTCAGGGCTATGGCGGAAAAATTCGACGGACGCCCCGTGGGGCTGGAAACTCTCGCCGCGACCATAAACGAGGACGCGGGCACGATAGAGGACGTTTACGAACCCTATCTTTTACAGCTCGGCTTTATCGCGCGCACGCCGCGCGGCAGAATCATTCTCCGCGGCGGTTACGAACACCTCGGCTTGAAAATGAGCGAAAAGCAGAGGGAGCAGATATCTCTGTTCGATAAAGACGACTAACCGTCGGCAGTTTACATAAACTTCGGCGATAAGTTACGCCGATACGCTGCACTGCTTGCCTTTCAATCTTGTAAATAACTATTAAATAATATGCAATACAAAAAAACCGATTTTTATTATGAGCTTCCCGAAGAGCTGATTGCCCAGACTCCCGCAACCCCGCGGGATTCTTCCCGCCTGCTTGTATATGACAGGAAAAGCAAAAAAATCGAGCACAGAATTTTCAGGGATATTACGGATTATCTGAAAGCGGGCGACGTGCTTGTCATAAACGATACCAAAGTTTTGCCCGCGCGGCTTTACACGCATACCGAAAACGGCGGCGCGGTCGAGGTTTTGCTTTTGAAGCGGCGGAACATAGACGAGTGGGAAGCGCTTGTAAAACCGGGTAAAAAATGCGTACCCGGCAAAAAACTTATTGTATCGGAAGAGCTTTCGCTGACCGTACTGTCCGTGACCGACAGCGGAGAAAGAATAATAAAGTTCGAATACGGCGGCGTGTTCGAAGAAATCCTCGAACGCGTGGGGAATATGCCTTTACCGCCGTACATCAAGGAAAAATTAAAGGATAAAAACCGCTATCAGACGGTTTATGCCAAATACGAGGGCTCGGCTGCGGCGCCTACCGCTGGGCTGCATTTTACGCCCGAACTTCTATCTAAAATAAGGGGAATGGGCGTTGAAATAGTTGAAGTTCTCCTGCATGTGGGGTTGGGCACTTTCCGCCCCGTCAAGGAGAATATAATAACCGACCATAAAATGCACTCGGAATATTTTGAGGTGAGCGAGGAGGCGGCGGATAAAATCAACGCCGCAAAGCGGGAGGGCAGAAGAATTATAGCCGTCGGCACGACTTCGGTCCGGACGCTTGAAAGCGCGGCAGATGAAAACGGCGTCATAATCCCGCAAAAGGGCAATACGCAGATTTTTATTTATCCGCCATATAAGTTCAAGTGCGTTGACGCGCTTATAACCAACTTTCACTTGCCCGAAAGCACCCTTATAATGCTGGTTGCCGCAATGTGCGGCAGGGAAGAAATTCTTTCGGTTTACGAAACGGCGGTTAAGGAGAGGTATCGCTTCTTTTCTTTCGGCGACGCGTGCTTATTCCTATAAACTTCGCAATACTGTGTCGAGTTTGCGCGCTCCTCGGTTACGTACTTCCGTGTACGCGCCCGTCGTCGCTTACGCATTCTCCTTGTCTTGCTCGTTTCTAAAACAAGCAATCCTGCTTCCCGTAAGTATCGGCGATGCTATGATTGTCTTATAGCCGTCGAAATACTGTGTCGCGCTGTGGCAACCCTCAGTCATTTACATTTTAGTAAACTCCTTCGGGTTTTCCTCGCGCTCCTCGACCTGCTTTTTTCTAAGCCCTAAAAATTTCTATAATACAGGCGTACTGTTTCAATATAAATATGAATCACTTTTCTTTCGAACTTCAACACATTGAAAAATACACGGGCGCGCGCGCGGGGGTTTTCCGTACTCCGCACGGCGATATCTTAACTCCCGTCTATATGCCCGTTGGCACCCAGGCTACCGTTAAGGGCGTTTTCCCGCGCGATTTGAAAGAGGCGGGTTCGCAGATAATTCTTTCAAACACGTATCATTTGTATCTGCGCCCGGGCGACGGTCTTATAAAAAAAGCGGGCGGTCTGCATAAATTCATGAATTGGGACAAGCCCATTTTGACAGACAGCGGCGGTTTTCAGGTTTTTTCGCTTACTAAGCTGAATAAAATCAAGGAAGAAGGGGTATATTTCAATTCGCACATAGACGGCTCTAAGCACCTTTTTTCACCCGAAAAGGTGATTGAAATAGAGGAAAATCTCGGCGCAGACGTCATAATGCAGCTTGACCAGTGCAGCGAATACGGATATTCCCACGCGCAGGCGGAAAAGGCAATGGAACTTACCGACAGGTGGCTTATGCGCTGCCTTAACGCAAAAACCAGGGACGACCAGGCGCTTTTCCCGATAGTGCAGGGCAATCTGTATGACGATTTGCGGCTTGAAAGCCTGCGCCGCGCCAAACCGCACGCAACGTACGGCATAGCGATAGGCGGGCTTTCTGTGGGCGAACCAAAGAGCCGTATGTATGAAATTTTGGAACTTCTCCGCCCGGGGCTTCCCGAAGGCGTTCCCCGTTATCTTATGGGAGTTGGCAGTCCGGATTGTCTTGTGGAAGGCGTGAAGAGGGGAATAGATATGTTCGACTGCGTTCTGGCTACCCGTATTGCCCGCAACGGTACGGCGCTGACTTCGAAAGGAAAGGTAGTTGCGCGGAACGCCGTATACGCCGAAGATTTCACCCCTCTGGACGAAAATTGCGATTGTTATTGCTGTAAAAATTACGCAAAGGCATATCTTCGTCACCTTATAAACGTGGACGAAATGCTGGGCGCCATGCTTTTAAGCCTGCACAACATAACTTTCCTGCACAAACTCATGCGGGATATGCGCGCTGCGATTTTTGCCGACTGTTTGCCGGATTTTATAAAAGAGTTTTACGCAAATTACGACGAATAACGCCGAAAATTTCTCCGGACTGTGAAAATTTAATGTTTATGTCGGTAAACCTTATGAAAACGCTTGCCAAAATCTGGAAAAAATATTATAGTTAATTAAAAATCAAATGGAGTTAAATATGATTACAGCATTAAACGCTACATTCAAAGAATGGTTTAGTCAATACGGATTTCCGATTATATTTTTAGCGATAGTCATAGCTGCTTTCGTGGTTATGATGGTTTTCCAAAATAAAAAGCGTAAAAAACAGGAAAAAGAAGCCAAAGATTTAATAGATTCCGTAAAGCCGGGCAATAAGGTTAAAACCATAGGCGGCGTCTGCGGAATCGTTGTTGAAGTTGACAGCGAGGAGAACACTTTTGTTCTTGAAACGGGCAGCGTAACGGCAGGCAAAAGTTATGTCAAGTTTGACAGACAAGCTATTTGGCAAACGGACGCAGTGGTAGAAAATAAAGACGCAAAATCTGCTGAACCTGCCGAAGTCCAAGCTGAAGAATCTTCTGAGGAACCGGAAAATCCCGAATCCCGGGAAACCGCAAAAGAAAACGTATCTGAAAATAATGTATCAGAAAATAAATAATAAACTTTTAAACCTCCGCATATAGTATAGCGGAGGTTTTTTTATGCGCGTACATATTTTTCAGATTTTGAAAGCGGTGCTTGCTGCGGTGCTTTTTTCACTTGCATTCGTGCTGATATTTACAGTTGTTATACAGCTTTTCTGCCTGCCGGCGGAGGTTATAAAACCCGTAAACCAGGTGTTTAAAATTCTTGCCATAGTCTTCGGAGGTTTAATTTTTATTCGCGGCGACAAGGGACTTATAAAGGGCATAATTTATGGCGTTTTAGCCGTTTTAATAACATTTTTGCTGTTTGGAGCAATTTCTTTGTCTCTGTCTTTCAGTTGGAAAACTGCAGTAGAGCTGTTAATAGGCGCGGTTGCGGGCGCAATTACAGGCGTAATTGCAGTCAATATCAAAAGTAAGACTTAAAAACGCTTGATTTTTTCTGCGCCATAATTTATAATATTGTAAATTATAAAACGCAAAAGGAGATATCCGAAATGATAAAAACTGTGGCTAAACCCTCTCAAAGGAAAGTAACGGGTTGCGGCGAATGCAGAAGCACATGTCAGTCCGCTTGCAAAACAAGTTGCACTGTAGGCAACCAAAGCTGTGAAAGAATCACAAGAGAACAAAACCCCGAAAAAGTTAAGTAAATTCAGAATTTTTAAAGGAGCAGAAAATTCTCTGCTCCTTAAATTTGTTTATGGTACATACATTCGCCTGTCTGGGCAAAAATTACATATTTGATTCGGGCAGCGGCAGTCTGCACGAATGTGATGAAAAAACCAAAAATTACGTTGCCGCAAAGTACGAAGGCTGCGGCGATATTTCCGCGTTTTCCGCCGCCGAAATTTCGGAAATGGAAAAAGATTTGGAAGAGCTGAAAAAAGAGGGGCTTTTTCTTGCGGAAGAAGTAAAGGTATATCCGCCGAAATCGTCGGAGGTCAAGGCGCTTTGCCTGCATATCTGCCACGATTGCAACCTTCGCTGCCGTTATTGTTTTGCCGACGAGGGCGCATATCATTCCGCGCGCGAATTTATGAGCGAGGAAACGGCTAAGGCGGCGATAGACTTTCTTATAAAAAACAGCGGGAACAGAAAGGTGCTTGAAGTCGATTTTTTCGGCGGCGAGCCTTTAATGTGCCTGCCCACCATAAAAAAAGTAGTGGCGTACGCCCGCGAACGTTCCGCGGCGGCAGGCAAAAAATTCCTTTTTACCACAACTACCAATGCGCTGCTTCTCGACGACGACGCCATTGATTTTTTTAACCGCGAAATGGAAAACGTGGTTTTAAGCATAGACGGCAGAAAAGAAGTGCACGACGCAATCCGCAAAACTGTGAACGGCAAGGGCAGTTTTGACCTCGTAATAGACAAAATCAAAAAATTCGTTAAATCTCGCGGGGAAAAGTCTTACTATGTCCGCGGCACATTTACGTCCAAAAATTTAGATTTTTCAAAGGATGTGATTTTTCTTGCGGAAAACGGTTTTGACAGTATTTCAATGGAACCTGTAGTAACGGATATCCCTGATTTGGAAATCCGTGAAGACCATCTTCCCGCGATAAACGCGGAGTACGAAAACCTGCTCGCCCGCTATCTTGATAAGTACGACAGGGGGGAGGGTTTTAATTTCTTCCACTTCAACGTCGATTTGGAGGGCGGAGTCTGCCTGCAAAAAAAGGTTTCGGCGTGCGGTGCGGGCAACGAATATTTTTCTGTTGTTCCCAACGGCGATATTTATCCCTGCCATCAGTTTGCCGGAGATCAAAAATTTTTAATGGGCAACGTTTTTGAGGGAATTTTGAACGCCAAAATCCGTGAGGAATTTGCAAACAGC
>CANRAI010000052.1 GCA_947628555.1 uncultured Clostridia bacterium
TTTTGACTAAGGGTAAGACGTGGGTTCGAATCCCACATGTGAATTTACCATTGCGTAAAGCAATGTTTTTCCCCGACTTTTGTCGGGATTTTTTTAATATGCGACATATGAAATTTCTGCGGCTTATACGAAGTGCAAGGGTAGGAGGATACAGGAAATTTTTACGGCTGGAATGATTTGCCCCAGAACGTTAACAATGAAGGAATGCCCATAGAAGCCGAAAGAGTGCGAAATTAAGAAAAGTTAAGGTAATTTTAAACGATTTACAGCAAAAATTTATATTTTTCTTTACACGATTGCAAGATTGGATTTTCTGTGGTATAATGCGCTTGTGAAGATTGACCTGTCAAAGTACGCAAATCTGAATATCTGCGTAGCCGTATCGGGCGGGCGGGACAGCATGGCTCTTCTGCACTATCTGCTCGGACACGGCAAAGAATTCAATATCTCACTGTGCGCGGTAAATTTCGACCATAAAATGAGGGGAGAAAGCTCCGCCCGCGACAGCGCGTTTGTCGCTTCATATTGCAGAGATAAGGGCGTGCCGCTTCTGTTTTTCGAGTGGAACGAAGATATCCCCAAGACCGAAACGACCGCTCATAGTTGGCGTTTTTCGAAATATTGCGAGGCGGTGATACCCAAAACTTTACCCAACGGCACGTTTTGGAAAGGTGCGGACGCGGTCGCTACGGCGCACCATTTGAACGATAACGCAGAAACGGTTTTATTCAACCTTGCGCGCGGAAGCGGGCTTGCGGGGCTTACGGGCATAGGCGATATGGATTTTACTTCGGGAAATAAGCCGTGGAAGCTTATACGCCCGCTTGCAGAGGTCTCCCGTAAGGAAATAGACGGGTACGTATTGCAAAATTCAATTCCTTTTGTAGATGACGAAACTAATTTCACCGAAGATTTCACCCGCAACAAAATCCGCCGCCGCGTTTTACCCGAGCTTGAAAAAGCCGTTCCGGACGCGCCAAAGGCGATATACCGTTTTTCGCGGATTGCCGCCGAGGACGAAGAGTACTTTGAAAATCTTATAAATGAGCGCGGGCTGACAACTAAAACGCCCTTAGGATACGAAATTTTACGTTGCCCCGAAAAACCCGTTTTTAAACGCGCCGCGTTGAAGGTTTTGCGCTGCGAGGGCGTGCGCGATTATACCTGCGAATGGCTTGATAAGCTGTATTCTCTGCAATTCGCGCAAAAGGGCAAAAAGTTTGAATTTTCCGAATATACCGCCTATTGCGAAGAGGGCAAAATAGCGATATGTATTACGAATCCGCGGGAAAGTTCCGAAGAATGTATTCCGTTTTCCGAATATGTGAAAGAGAAACGGACAAGTTTTTCGGGCCGGCAATTATATATAGGGAAAGAAGAGGACTTCGACGGAGAAAAGACGACGTCCTGCAAAAAAAAACTCAGGTTCGACCTTGACAAGATACCCGAAAACGCCGTGGTCCGCTTTATGCGCGAGGGCGACAGATTTGTTAAATTCGGGGGCGGAACTAAGAACCTCGGCAGTTATTTCACCGATTTGAAAATCCCCGTACGCATGCGAAGAAACGTGCCGTTAGTGGCCGTGGGGAGCGAAATTTTCATTGTCTGCGGCGTTGAAATTTCCGATAAGGTGAAGGTTGACGGCGGAACGGAAAACGTCGCGATATGCGCCGCCGAGGACTACGCAAAGCTTTCAAAAAGTTAAATACGCAATACGGTTTGCGTTTTAAAATATTTTAAAGAGATATGGAAAAATTTATTTTTGCCGACGGGCAGGATATCTGCCTTTTTTCCGACGGCGCGGTAGAGCGGTTCCCCAGCAAATTCGTCGAAAATTACAAAAACGGTATTCAGAACTCCGAACATTCGAAAGAATGGAAGTACGGCGGCGAAGGCGCGCGTTTCCGCGGCGATATAGCGGCAGCGCAGACCGTTGAAAGCCGCATCGACGGAGTTTATCTTACTTCTGACGAGTACGCGGCGGTTTATGCGTTTTCCGTAAACGCAGTTTCGGGCATATACAAACGCAGTTTTTCGGATGAAAAAACGCCCGAAACGCACGTTATAAACTCTGTCGAGTATTCTTTTTCGGGCGGCTGCCTCGATTCGGCTAACGGGCGGCTTGCCACCTCGTTGAAGCGCAATGCAGTGAATTCGGATATAGCTGTTTTTGATTTGAAAAACGGCAGCTATGTCACCGTGACGGGCGGCGACACGCAGGATACCGACCCCTTTTATTCGCCGGAAAATGCAAATTTAATCTACTTTTCCTCGCGCGGGGCGGGCAGAGATATGAACGGTGAGTTTGTGGCGTTTTCTCCCGCGGCAATCTGCGCGATAGACCTGTCGGCAATGGAAGTGCGCGAGGTCAAGGCGAATGAAAAGTTTTCCTATTTCAAGCCCGTGCCGCACGGCGGCAAGCTGTACGCGATAAAAGCGCCCGCGCAAGAGAAGCGAACAAACCCGTTTATATCTTTTATTTTGATACCGTACCGCATTTTACAGGCGGTTGCAAATCTTTTGGCGGTGTTTATACACGCATTTACGGGCAAAAGCGTGACGTCGGGCGGCAACAATCCCGCCAAGGGCAGGGAATACGACAGCCGCAAACTTTACGTGCGCGGAAATCTCATAAACGTGGAACGGGAAGCAAAGAAAAGCAAGGGCAAGCGGCACAAGGACTACGGCTGGGTGCCGTTAAGCTGGCAGCTTGTAGAGGTCGATGGCGACCGCATCCTCGCAAGCGGAGTGGCTGACTTCGATATCGCCGCTGACGGTACGATAATATTTACCGACGGCAAGCGCATTTACAGTTTAAAGGAC
The DNA here is from genome assembly GCA_947628555.1 of uncultured Clostridia bacterium. Taxonomy (GTDB): domain Bacteria; phylum Bacillota; class Clostridia; order Christensenellales; family Borkfalkiaceae; genus Coproplasma. Next base: position 2,824 of record CANRAI010000052.1, read on the forward strand.
GGCAAAAAGTCTAAGCTGTGCGACGCAGAAATGTGCCTTAACCTCGCTTTCAGACATTCCGCCGAAAAGAAGGACGACCTTTTCTCGTTTTAAAGCGAAAGTTTATGAAGCGGTCATTTTCTTTTTAATTTAATACATATTTGATTTTTTAATAAATCGGGGGTTTTACAAATGATGCATAGGGACTGCGAAAGAATACTTTTTTCGGAAGAACAGCTACGCGCAAGAGTAGCGGAAGTTGCGCGCGAGGTTGATAAGCTTTACGTAGGCAAAACGCCGCTTTGCGTGGGGATACTGAAAGGAAGCATAATTTTCTATGCCGACTTTATACGCCATCTGACTTCACCCGTGGAGCTGGATTTTATGGCGGTATCGTCCTACGGAAGCGGAGCGGTTTCCTCGGGCAAGCTGAAAATCAAAAAGGACCTTGACAGAAACGTAAAGGGCAGGGACGTGATTATAGTAGAGGATATTATAGACAGCGGTTTTACCCTTGCCAACCTTAAACAGCTTCTTTTGGAACGCGGCGCGAATTCCGTGCTTATAGTTACCCTTTTGAATAAAAAGGCGAGAAGAAATTACGACATTTCGCCGGATTTCAACTGCTTCGATATTGAAAACGAATTCGTCGTAGGCTACGGCCTGGATTATAACGAACGCTACCGTTCCCTTCCCTACATAGGTATATTAAAACTCTCGGTTTACGAAAAATAAACGATATTTTAAAAATTAAAGTATAACTTTCGGGGGCTTTCACATACTGCTGTTGTAAATTTGATTTATAGGAGTGGATATGAAAGCAACCGGCATTGTAAGAAGAATAGACGAATTAGGCAGGGTGGTGATTCCAAAGGAAATAAGATCGACTCTGCGTCTTAAATCTGGCGACCCGTTGGAAATATTTACCGACCGCGACGAGCTTATGCTTAAAAAATACTCGCCGATAGCCTCTTTGGAAAAATTTACCGAGGGCACGGCGAAATCGCTGTCCGATTTGTCGGGGCTTGTAGCCGTTATTTGCGACACGGACGAAGTTTTGCACGCTTCGGGAAAGAATAAGCGTGATTACGACGGCAGAAGCATTTCTCAGGACATGGACAGAATTTTAAAGGACAGGAAAAGCTACGTAGCCAACCTTTCGGAGGGCGGCGACATAGTTCCAATCTGCGAAGGTCAGGAAGGGCTTACCGCGCAGGTAATCGTTCCCATTGTCTGCAACGGCGACTGCCTCGGCGCGGTAGCGCTTGTTTCTAACGAGCAGGGCGCGCGCATAGAGCCTTCAAGCTGCAAGCTCGCACAGCTTTCCGCCAATATTCTTGCGGGGCAATTCGAATAATCCGTATTTTTGCCCCGCCGCGGCGGGGCTTTCTTTTTATGCAAAATCAAAGACAGTCCTATTTAAAGGGCGCCGTTATAATATCTCTCGGCGGCTTTGTTTCAAAAATATTGGGGGCGATATACCGCATACCCCTGACCAACCTTCTCGGGGGCGGGGGAATGGGAATTTATCAGATGGTATATCCGCTTTACTGCATACTTCTGACGGTTTCCGCCTCGGGAATACCCACGGGAATTGCCCGCCTTATATCTTCCGGAAAAACGGGCGCGGAGAGTCGGGCTTTCAGGCTTTACGGAGCTGTGGGGATTTTCGGAACGCTTCTGATGTTCGCCCTTTCAACCCCGCTCGCCGCCTTGCAGGGAGAGCCCGCCGTTGCGCTTTGCTGTAAAATGTTGTGCCCGTCCGTCTTTTTCGTGTCGGCGCTTTCAGTAGTGCGCGGGTATTTCCAAGGGCGCGGCAATATGTATCCGACCGCCGTAACGGAAGTGGCGGAGCAGGTCGTAAAGGTGTGCGTCGGCGTGGCGCTTGCCTACGTTTTCAAAGGAAATCCCGCCTATGCGGTGGCTTCGACCCTCTTTGCCGTAACTGTAAGCGAAGCGGTAGCGGCTTTGGGCGCGATTTGGTATTATCTGAAACGCCGTCCCCGCCGCCCTCTTTTCAAGGCGGAAGAACCGCCCGCTTCCTCAATTCTGAAATATACGATTCCGCTGACTCTTACGGCTATCGCGCTGCCGCTTTCCCAGCTTGCGGAAAGCGTAGTCGTCGTGCGGCTTTTAAGGAATATTACGTCGGACGCCACCGCGCTGTACGGCATTTATTCGGGTTGCGCGGTGACTATAATAAATCTTCCCGTGTCTGTGACGTACGGCCTTGCGGCTTCAAGCGTCCCGCAGATTTCTCCCCTTGCCGAAAAGGGCGACCTTGCCGCGGCAAAAAGAAAGACGTACAAGGCGCTTTGGATAACTTTGGCTGTTTCGGTTCCCGCCGCCGCGGCGCTTTATATTTTCGCGCCCCTTGCGGCAAGGCTGATTTTCGGTTCGCTTTCGGAAGGGGAACGCTCGCTTCTCGTAAATCTTGTAAGAATAATGGCGGTAAGCTCGGTAACGCAATCGCTTGTGCAGACGTCGTCCGCCTGTCTTACGTCCCTCGGAAAGCCCGTTTTAAGCACTGTTACGCAATGGGTAACGTCTGCGCTCCGCGTAGGGCTTGCCGCCGTTTTAATAAGGTTTACCTCGCTCGGAATTGTCGGCGCAGGTTGGGCGGCAAACGGCGCGTTTTTTGTTGCAACCATGCTGAATTTATGCTATATTATCGGTATAGGTGATAAAAATGAAAATAACGCTGATAGGATTAGGGATATCCGAGGGCGACTTAACCCTTCGGGCGAAGGCGGCGCTTGATAGCGCCGCGCGCATTATAGCGAGGACGGAAAATTCCGAAAGCTTTAAAAGCTTAAAGGGATATGAAGTCCGCACCCTCGACGAAGTGTTCGGGCGCAGCCGGAATTTCGACACGCTGAATAAAAATCTTGCGGCGGAAGTTTTAAAGGCGGCTAAAATAACCGACGTTTGTTATTGCGTTGACGGCGCCGTATGCGAGGACGAGGCGTGCAAAATAATCCTTTCGAAGCATAAGGACTGCGAAGTATTGGACACTCTTTCAAAGGCTTCGCACGCCTACAATACGGCGCGCCTTAAATGCGGCCAGCCCGTATGCGTTTCGGCGTATTCCGTTGCGGATTTGAAAAGCTGCCGCGCAGCCTGCGTTTACGATATAGACTGCGACTTTGCCGCTTCGGAAGTCAAGCAAAAACTTTCCGATTTATTTGGCGAGGAAACGGAATGCGCTTTTATCCGCGGAAATTCCGTCGAAAAGATAAAAATTTACGAAATCGACCGCCAAAAGCAGTATGACGCGACGTGCGCCGTAGCTGTCGAGGAGGGGGATTTTTTAAAAAAGGAACGCTACGATTATTCCGACCTCGAACATATGATAGAGCTTCTCCGTGCGCCGGGCGGGTGCCCATGGGACAGGGCGCAGACCTCCGGGACGATTAAGAAAAATATGATTGAGGAAGCGTACGAGTTGGTTGACGCCATCGAGCGGGGCGACATTGACGGAATGGAAGAGGAGACGGGCGACGTTTTGTTGCAGGCGGCTTTTCATTCCGTAATGGCGCGGGAGCGCGGAGAATTTTCGGGCGCGGACGCTATCACGCGCAACGTCAAAAAACTTATTTTCCGCCATTCGCATATATTCGGCGCTGACAAGGCGAAAAACGAGGGCGAAGCGTTGGGCGTATGGGAGAAGAACAAGGCGAAGGAAAAGGGGCAAGAAAGCTATGGGGAAACTCTGCTTGCCGTGCCTAAAAATTTTCCCGCGTGCATGCGCGCCCAAAAGGTGGGCAAACGCGCCGCAAAGTGCGGTTTCGACTTTATGTCCTCTGTTTCCGCGTCGGAAAAACTGTGGGAAGAGGTGCATGAAATGGTGGACTGCCAACGTGCGGGTGACGAAAAGGGAACGTTTGAGGAGGGCGGCGACGTTCTGTTCGCCGCGGTGAACACCGTTAGGCTTGCGGGCGTTGACTGCGAAGAAGCCCTGCGCGCCGCAACGGATAAATTCGTAAGGCGTTTTGTGGAATGTGAGCGGCTTATTTCCGGGGACGGAAAGGATATAAACGAGGTTACAAAGGACGGGCTTTTGTTCGACTATTATTGGCAGAAGGCGAAAAATGCGATTGAATCAGATAAAAATCGGTAATTTAACTACTCCCAACAACGTGTTTTTGGCGCCGCTTGCGGGCTATACCAACGCGGTTTTCCGCGATATGTGTTTAAGGCTTGGGGCGGGCCTTACCTTTACGGAAATGGTTTCCGCAAAAGGGCTTTGTTACGACAGCAAAAAGACCGAAGAGCTTTTATATATAACAGAGGACTACCCGGGTATAAAAGCGTGCCAGATATTCGGCAATTCCCCCGAATTTATGCGGCGCGCGTGCGAAAGCGAGGCGCTTGCGCCTTTTGACATCGTCGATTTGAACATGGGCTGTCCCGTGCCCAAAATTTATAAAAACGGAGAGGGCAGCGCCCTTTTGGACAATTTGCCGCTTGCGGAAAAAATTATTACCGAATGTAAAAAAAGCGGCAAAACAATAACGGTAAAAATCCGCATAGGCACGGAAAATTCCGAATATGTAACCGAAGATTTCGCAAAAATGTGCGAAGCGGCGGGGGCGGATATGCTTACGGTGCACGGCCGCACGAGGGAGAAAATTTATTCGGGCGAAGTCAATTTAAAGGAGATAGAAAAAGCGAAAAACGCGGTACATATCCCCGTTATAGCCAACGGAGGAGTATTTACGTCTGCGGACGCCAGCGTAATTATGAAAAAGACGGGCGCGGACGGCGTTATGATTGCCCGCGGCGCGATGTACAACCCGTGGCTGTTTTCGGAGCTTACGGGCACGGAGTACGTCGAAAAGCGGCAGACAGTTTTAAACCAGATTACAAAAACGCGCGAAATATACGGCGAGCGCTTCGCCTGCGTGTTTATGCGCAAAATGGTTGGCTTCTATATGAAGGGCAGAAAAAGCGCGACCGCCATTCGGGGCAAGTTTCTTGCCTGTAAAACCTCGCGTGAAGTAGAGGAAATAGTAAACACTCTTTCATTTTGAATTGCCGATATTATAAGCTGAATCAACTTTGCCATTTACGACTACGGAGTAGCAAGGAAGCAAATGTATGACGGCAACTGTGCGCTACCTAAACACCATTGATATTTAAAGAACGTAAGTTAAACATTTCAGGTACTCTGCCGAGGGCTCCCATAAATGGGAGCCCTCGGCAGGGCTTCGCAATCTGTGCTTGCTCGCGCGAACCTCAGGGTTCTTTATCAGCCTGAACTGCGCGACAAAACCGCCCGCCGACCATTTTTCGGTCGGCGGGCGGTCTGGTGCAGCTTCAGGGACTCGAACCCTGGGCCCGCTGATTAAGAGTCAGCTGCTCTACCAACTGAGCTAAAGCTGCATCTATATAAACGATTTTTAATCGTTGTTTTAAGATTCAGGTGGTTCTATGCAGCGCATATTCCACCTTTTGCGGCGGACTTTTTTTGCAAAAAATACGCACCGTCCACCTGATACGTATTTGCGTTTTATGGTGGTCCATCCGAGACTCGAACCCGGGACACCTTGATTAAAAGTCAAGTGCTC
>CANRAI010000053.1 GCA_947628555.1 uncultured Clostridia bacterium
CTTCGAAAGTATGGCGGCACTTAAAAACGCGGGTAGCCCTGACCTTTGTATTGAGCACGTAGCCGCGGTTTGTGGCGGTTATATCGTAGCCCGAGGCGCGCAGTACGGCGATGTCCTGAACGATTACCTGCCGCGACACTTTAAAACGCTCCGCAAGCACGTTGGCGGGCAGAGGATTTTCAGTGTTGCCCATAAGGCTTAAAATTTCTTCCCTGCGCTTTTCGGCTTTCATTTCTCCTCCAAAGGACGAAGATTTTTAAGCGACAGGTCGAGAATTGGCGCGGAATGGGTGATTGCCCCGCTCGACACGAAGTCAACGCCCGTTTCCAGAATAGCGGATATATTGTCCTTTGTGATATTGCCGCTGCACTCCGTCTGCGCTCTGCCGCCTATAAGCCTTATCGCCTCTTTCATATCACCTACGGACATATTGTCGAGCATTATAATATCCGCGCCCGCCTCCGCCGCTTCCGCAGCCATTTGCGGGGTCTCCGCCTCGACTTCTATTTTCCGCACAAAAGGAGCGTAATTTTTAGCCGCTTCCACCGCCTTTTTTACGCCGCCCGCCGCGCCTATGTGGTTATCCTTTAAAAGCACGCCGTCCGAAAGGTTATAGCGGTGGTTATTTCCTCCGCCTACCCTGACGGCGTATTTTTCGAATATGCGCATATTGGGCGTGGTCTTTCGGGTATCCAAAAGCTTGGTTTTGCTTCCCTTTAAAAGCTCTACCGTCTCGCGGGTGTAGGTAGCTATTCCGCTCATTCGCTGCAAAAAGTTGAGCGCCACGCGCTCGCCCGATAATAGAACGCGAATATCCCCCGTAATAATTGCGAGAAGCTGGCCTTTTTTCACCTCTTCGCCCTCGCGCACGCGGAAATCGAATGAAGTATTATCGTCAAGAATTTTAAAAGTCCGCTCGAAAACGGGCAAGCCGCAAATAACTCCGTCCTGCTTGCAGATAAGCCGTACTTCGCCCTTTACATAGCCGGATATGACGGCGTTGGTGGAAACGTCTTCGTTGGATATGTCCTCTTTTAAAGCCATTTTTATCAGCTCGTCCGCGTTAAGCGCGGCCGAAACGGGGTTTAGCATCTTCCGCCTCCTTTATCGCCTTTTTCAGTAATTTCCTGTACTCTTCCAAAAGTTCGGTCGGGTCGGCGTACCGCCCCATGTCCAACGCCCCCGCTATTTTACGGGCGGCGTTTAAGTCTATCTTCGAATAGTTCCGCGCCATATCCTCAGCGGCGCGCTTTGCAAATAATAGACTTTCCAACAGAGAATTGGATGCAAGCCTGTTCGCGCCGTGCACGCCGTTGCAGCACGTTTCGCCCACGGCGTAAAGCCTTTCCATAGTGGTGCGGCCGTTCAAATCGCTTCTGACGCCCCCCATAAAGTAGTGCTGCGCGGGGACGACGGGAATGGGCTGCGTAAATACGTCGTAGCCCTCTTCGCGGCATTTTTCCACAATTGAGGGGAAATGTTCGCGCAGTTCCTTTTCGGGAACGGGACGCAAATCCAGCCAAACGTGCTCGGCGCCGTCCTTTTCCATCTGCTTATATATAGCCGCCGTGACGACGTCGCGGGGCTGCAACTCGTCCGTAAAACGGTTAAAATTTTTATCGAGAAGGACCGCGCCCTCGCCGCGCACAGACTCGGAAATTAAAAAACTTCTGCCTATCGTGCTTTTTGTAAAGAGCGTAGTAGGGTGGAATTGTATATAGTTTATGTTATCGACGGCAACGCCGTGTTTAAGGCAAATTGCCACGCCGTCGCCCGAAATAAGCCTGTAATTGGTGGAATGGCTGAAAAGCCCGCCTATTCCGCCGCAGGCAAGCACGGTATAATCGGCGAATACCGTTTGCAGCCCGCCCGTCGCGTTGTCCGAAACGATTATTCCGTAACAGCGGTTTTCGTCGGCAAGGATATCGAGCATGGTGGTTTCTGGAATTACGGAAACGTTGGAAAGGCGGGATACAGTCTGCATAAGACGGGTGGTTATTTCCTTGCCCGTGCAGTCCTCGTGAAAGCATATACGGTTTTTGGAATGTCCGCCCTCGCGCGTGACGGCAAGCGTGCCGTCGGGATTGCGCGCAAAATCCACGCCCAAAGCTATAAGCTCGTCGCCTATTTCCTCGGAATTGTTTATCATACATGCGACGGCGGCGGGATTGTTTTCGGAATGTCCCGCGCGCATCGTATCCGCAAAATAGCTGTCGTAATCCTCCCTGCCCTGCAAGCGGCAGATACCGCCCTGTGCAAGATAGCTGTCCGAACGGTCGGGCGCGCCCTTGCAAATCACTGCAACCCTTTTATCCGAAGGCAGGTGCAGGGCGCAGTTAAGCCCCGCAACGCCCGTGCCTACTACAATTACGTCGTAATATTTTTCCAAATTCAAGCCTCGTAAAGCGAAGTCTGTAAAAAGCGAGCATAAGCTCCCTTTACCGCGCTTTTACAAAAAAGTTTACACAAAAACTTGACACCTGTCAAGTCATATGTAAACTTTTTTGTAAATTTAAGGAAGAATATGGAAAAAAGGAATTTCTATCACCGCAAAATATATGCGCGCGGCTGCTTTAACGCAGCCGCGCGCGCTTCACATTGCCGCAATTGAATTTACATTAACTGAATAATTTACAAAATATCCGAGGGTATTTTATTTCCTACCCGATTTCGCCGCGCGCACTTCCTCTATCATTTCGCCCATTTTATTCATGCAGTCGGCAAGGCGGAATTTTTCCGAGTCTTCAAGGTAGTTCTGCTCCGCCTTTCTCTTTTCCTCGGGGTGTTCCAGCCAATAATCTATCACCCGCGCCAAATCCTTCGGGTTGCGGGTTTTGAATATGCACCTTTCGTCTATTGCGAACTTTCTGGTGGCGCTTAAAGGGGAATCGGAAACGATAGTAAGCTTACCGCACATTATGGCTTCCAGGCAGGCAATGCCTTCCAGCTCCATTTCGGCGGGATGAACGTACAAATCGCTGTAATTCAATACGTCTATGATTTCCGAGCGGGAAAAAAACTTCATTACGGGCGGCACGGGCAGTTTTGCGCCGAGGCGCTTATAATATTTTTCCTTCACGCCCTGCCCCGCAAGGATGATTTGGATATAGTTTTTGTATTTAGAGTATCTTACCGCTTTCAAAAGCGTGTCCTGCGATTTTTCTTGCGCGTATCTGCCCGTAGTCGAAATTACGAATTTATCCCTGAATTCTTCGGGCTTTTTGACTTCCCGCCGCTGCACCTCTGCGTTTACCCCGTTGGAAATTACGTAGCCGTTGGTTTTTACGCCTATGTTGCTTTCGAAAACCCCGCGGATGAAGTCGGTAGGGAAATGTATTGCGTCAACATAGCGGTAAAATTTATTGTAAATATATTTATAGATTATCTTGTTTAAAAATTTCAGCTCGTTGATTTTCAAATAGGACGTAAGATTTTCCGCCTGCATATGAAAGCCCGCGGAAATGGGGATATTGTGTTTGCGCGCGTACTGCGCCGCCTGTTTGCCGAGCGCAAAGGGCAGCATACTATGAATATAATCCACGCCGTCCAGCGCCTTTTCCACAAGCGCCTCGTCCTTTTTGGAAAGCGTTACGCCAATCTTTTTAACGTATTTGTCCAAAAGCTTGCCGAAACTGCGGTTGGGCGCCACGAAATAGTTTTCGGCGCCCTTTTTATCGCTGTCGGCGCAGAGCACGCGCACTTCGTGCCCTTCGGCTTTCAGATACCTTATTAGGTTCATTGCGGCAATAGTTGTGCCGTTGTTTTCACTGCCCAGCACGTCGCATACAATGGCTATTTTCATATTTTCTCTCGTAAATTTTCTTATAAAGGGTTATTGACCTGTTGCAGAAATTTTACAACTTTAATATTATAACAAAAGATTTGCCAAAGCACAACCCTATTACGGCAAAATATTATAAATAAAGCAAAATACGATAAAGCGTCCAAACTTAAAGCCCGCGGCGGAAAACCGCCGCGGGCTTTTGGGATTCCCGAATGTACTTTGAACGGCTTGTTTGAGAAATACCATTCAAAACGACAAAATAGTTTATTTTTTTGTGGAAAGTGCGCAAAGAAAGCCAAATATAGTAGAGCGTAAGGAGATTTTATATGAAGCTTTCTGAAATTTACGGCAAAAGGGTTTTAAGCACTGCCGGCAAAGAGGGTTACGTTTTATCGGTAAATGCCTCGGACGGGAAATTAGTCAGCCTTGTATGCGCCGACGAACGGGAACGGGAATTTACCGTTGACTTTAAAAACGTTTTAAAGACGGGAGAAAAGATTATTTTCAACGAATCAGGAGAGGAATCCGTCGGCGTTCCCATACGTCTGGGCAAGGCGTGTTTCGACGAAAACGGCGGTTATTTAGGCAATTTGCAGGATTTTACATTTTTCGGCGACAGACTGAAAACGGCTAAAATAGGCAAAAAAAATTATCCCGCCGATATACTTATCGCGGGGGACGTTATCATAGTAAAAAGAGTTTCTACGCTGAAAGGAGACGTCGTGAAAAACGGAGAAACGCTGTTCAAAAAGGGAACTTTCGTCACGGACGACGTTTTAAACGAAGCCGCCGCCGCGGGCGAATACGTGCAAACCAGACTGAAAACCCTGTAAAGAAATTTAAATGCCGCGGAGCGGAAAGTTTTTCCGCCCCGCGGCATTGTTTAACCGCATAATCTTTAAGTAAATTCCCGCGTTGCAAATTTTCTGCACAAAATACGGCTGAATACGTTTAAACGTTGTACTTTGCCATAAGTTTTAAAAGCGTATTGAAATTTTCGTTGAGAATTTCCCCCTCCGCAGGGGTCAAAGTGCCCTTTACCTTCAACACTTCGAGAGTGTTTTTTAGTTTTTCCAGCTCCTGGCGGTCTGTCTTACCCAAATTTTTTTCAAGCAGTTTTGCGGTGACTGCAATGGCATGGTCCAGCCGCACGTTGCTGCGCGAAATTACGTTTGCCGGGGTTGAAGGCTGCCTCGGGTTGGGTTTTGCGGGCGGTTCCGCCGCGGGCTTTACCTGCACGGGCAGGGTTATAACGGGCGGGGGCGCGGCAGCCGCGGCGGCTTGGGCGGGGGCGGTGCTCTTCCGCTTTGAAACGGCGCACAAAAGCCCGTATAAAACGTATCCCGCCACCCAGAATACGCAGGCGACAAAAGCCGCTTCCTCCACCGTATTCACGGTTAAAAACAGCGCGAAAGTGGCTGCCGTATAGCAATAAGAAAGACATAAAAACGGTTTCTTCGAGGAAAAGCGCACGGCGGGCAGGACAAGGCAGAGTACGAACGACAGCACAAATATCGCTCCGTAAGAACCCCATGTCAGCCACACCACGTTATCGAAGGTAAATTTGGCTGCAAAGTCGAGAAGGTATTTACCGATTTCCGAAAACATATCGTATTAAATTATAGTCGGAGACATACGAAAAACAGCGGAGATGTTGTCGCATTTCCACTGTTTTTATATTATATCAATACCAACGGTAACATATCATTTCAACGGGTCACAGCATAATCTGCCTGCGGCGGTAAATGTTGATTATCGCCGCGCTTATTTTTTCTTCGGGAATTTTAAGTATCTTCGAGGCCGCCATTTTATATAGCGCAAGCTGCCCCGAATAGATAGCCGCAAGCTGTTCGTCCGTCTTTTTGGAATATTTATAGTCTATAATACGCGCGCCGTCCGCGCCGACTGCAAGCAGGTCCATTGCGCCCTGGATAAGTACCGAATCCTGTGCCGCGGTAGGAAATACGTCGCACGCGGGCAATCGGCATAAAAACTCCTGTTCGCGCAGAAGCCGCGCGTCTTTCAGTCCGTCGAAAACGGGCATATTCAGAATTTCTTCAAGTTCGGCGGCATTTAAAAGGGCGGCGGATTCCGCGGAAATTCTGTTCTCCGAAACAAAACTTTCTATTTCTTTTTCGATACTCTCCCGCGATTTCAAAGAAAAATCGCAAAGCTCCAAAAACCTGTGATAGGCTATGCCGCGCTCCGTGCCCGTTTCCCCCTCTCCCGAAAAAAGTTGGTTTTCGGCAAAATACGGCGCGTCCTCCTTCATAGATTTAAGAATTGCGGAAGCCGAACTTTTTACGGGAAGGTCTATGCTGTCCTCATAGGCGTAAACGTGCATAAAACGCCTTTCCACAGCTTCCGTAAGTTCCTTGTCGGGTTCGGGAAAATAAAGTACGTCGCTTCCCGTTTTTTCTATTTCGCCGCGCAAGTCCATGATTTCGGGCGAAAAACGCGCCATGTCGAAAGTCTGCGCATAGCAGCGGGCGTCCTGCGCGTCGGCAGGGGAATATTCCTTTATTTCCGAGGCTACGATATGCAGATTGCACATTGCGCGCGTACAGCCTACGTAAAAAAGGTTCAACTCGTTTTTAAGTTCCTCGCGCTCGGCGCGGATTTTGACAAGTTTGCGCAAAACGGTGGGGTACGTTATCATTTTTTCGGGGTCGTACAGTTTGGGCGCAAAGCCGTATTCGTCGTCGAAAGGCAGCTCGGAATAATCCCTGCCCTTAAAGGTGCGGCAGACGTCCGAAAGGATTACGACGGGAAATTCCAGCCCTTTCGCGGAGTGCATGGTCATTATTTTTATACTGTCCGAAGGCGCGGCGGAGGGCGCGGCGACCTTGTATCCGCCCGCTTTCAATTTCGCCAAAAATGCGGGAAGGGATAGATTTCCGTCCTCCGCGGCAAGGCGCAGTACGTTTTTCAGCTTTTCGCCGCCTTCAGCGGAATATTCCGCTTCCAGACCGCTTTCGGCAAGAAGCTTGTCGATAAGCTCGCCCGCCGTTAAAATTTCCGCCCAATCGCGGTACGTATTCAATTTTCCGAAAAACGCTTCAAGCTTTTCCCTTAAAGTTCCCCGTCCGTTTTTCATAAAATAAGCGCAGCAACGGCGGAACGAAAGCTTTTTTTCGCGCTTGCAGAAAATTCGCACGGCGGCAAGCTCGTCCTCGGAAAACCCGCCGAGGGGGGAAAGCATAGCCGTGACGAGGGGAATATCCTGCTCGGCGTTGTCGATAAGCGAAAGGATATCTATTATTTTTTTTACTTCGGGCAGGTCGCAGACGTTGCCTTCGCGTGAACCCGAAACGGAATAGCCCGCGTCCCTAAGCGCGCGGACGATTTCGTCGGTATATTTGTTTTTGTTTTTTCGGGTCAGAATACAAATGTCTCCCGGCTGCGTATCGACGTATTCACCCTTATTGAGGTCGAAGTGGCGGGATTGCAACTCCCTTTCCACTATTTGAAGAACAGCAAGCCCTTCACGGGTGTGGGGAGCTTTGCGCAAATCCTCGGAAACGGAATAAACGGGCAGACTGCGCGCCTCTTCCTTTTCGCCCGAACCATAGACGTGGATACCCGCAAACCCGCAGTCCTCGGGATATCCGCCGCCCGCCGTCATTTCCGAATTGTTTTTATAGTCGAAGCCGCACGTGTCCTCGCGCATTACTTCCGAAAAAAGCGAATTGGCAAAGTTTAAAACGGCGGACGTACTTCGGAAATTGCTTGAAAGGCGTAAAGCCGTGCCCTCGCCCCCCATAAAACGGTTGAACTTTTCGGCGAAGAACAGCGATTTGCTGCCGCGGAAGCCGTAAATCGCCTGTTTGACGTCGCCGACAAGAAAGACTTCCCGCCCCATAGAGGAAATTATCCTCTCCTGCACGGGGTTTACGTCCTGATATTCATCTACGAAAACGTATTCGAAGCCCGAATTTATTTCCGCCCTTATCCTGTCGTCTTTAAGAAGGCGCAGGGTAAGGTGTTCCAAATCGTTGTAATCCAGCTTGTTTTCGTCCCTTTTAACCGCGGAATATTCCCCGTCGAACTGCAAAAGCAGCTTTGCAAAGGCGCAGGCGGTAACTCCGCTTTGAATAAACGCTGAAAATTCGGTTTCCCTGTCCGCCAAATCGCCCCGCACGGCGGCGTATTTTTTAAGCACCGACTGACGGAAATTTTTGAACGCCTCGCCCGCGTCCCTGTCGGAAGGGGAATCTTTCGGCTTGCGCGCAGAGCTTAAAGGGGGCAGAGGCTCGAATATCCCGCCCGCCGCAGCCGCAGAGAGCGCGGACAGCATCTGGCAGAAGATTTCGTCGTACGCGTCGGCGTTTGCCGTGGGCGGAAAGTTTTTGTGGAAAGTTTCCACCGCGGAGGCCAGCGCCTTATATTTCCGGGCGAGAATTTGGGAAAGGTCGCGGCAAACCCGCCCGAAGCCCTCTTCCGTGAAAAGTTCAGGGGTTCTTTCAAGGAGTTCCTTATAGTCGGCGACAGAGCGAACGGCGGCATAGCTTTCGAGCACGAGAGCACGCAAAG
>CANRAI010000054.1 GCA_947628555.1 uncultured Clostridia bacterium
GAGGGCTTTATAGAGGAAATGATGAACGGGCAGAAGGTAATAAAGGTTTTCTGCCACGAGGAACAGTCCAAAGCCGACTTCGACAAGGTGAACGAAAAGCTGTACGAGCAGTCCAAACGCGCCCACGGTTACGCGAATATGCTTATGCCCATTCTCGGCAACATAGGTCACGTGCTATATGTGGTTATTGCGCTTGCGGGCGGGCTGTTCATTCTCAACAAAGTGACCAATATAGGGCTCAATCCGGAATACGTAGGTACGTTAAGTACGGCGGCGGGTATAGCTATGCTGCTTGCGTTTTTACAGGCGGCAAGGCAGTTTTCCAACAATATTAACCAGGTATCGAACCAGGTAAACTCGGTAGTTATGGGGCTTGCGGGCGCGGCGCGGCTGTTTGCGCTTATCGACGAGAAGCCCGAAGAGGACGAGGGCTACGTAACCCTTGTAAACGCAAGGGAAATCGACGGCAAACTTGTCGAATGTGAGGAAAGAACGGGTATTTGGGCGTGGAAACATCCCCATAAGGCTGACGGGACAATTACCTACGAGCGCCTTGCCGGCGATATCAGAATGGAAGAAGTCGATTTCGGCTATACCCCCGAAAAAATAGTACTTCACGACATTTCCCTGTACGCGAAACCCGGGCAGAAAGTCGCTTTCGTGGGCGCAACGGGCGCGGGCAAAACGACTATAACCAATCTTTTGACCCGTTTTTACGATATAGCCGACGGAAAAATAAGATACGACGGAATTAACGTAAACAAAATCAAAAAGGGCGAGCTCCGCCGAGCGATTGGCATGGTTTTGCAGGATACAAACCTGTTTACGGGCACGGTAATGGAAAATATACGTTACGGCAAACTCAACGCTACGGACGAGGAGTGCGTAGCCGCCGCAAAACTCGCGGGGGCGGACGACTTCATAACCCGCCTGCCCGAGGGATATAACACAATGCTCCGCCAGAACGGCGCAAATCTTTCACAGGGGCAGCGGCAGCTTTTGTCGATAGCGCGCGCCGCCGTCGCAGACCCTCCCGTAATGATACTTGATGAAGCTACAAGTTCCATAGACACCCGCACTGAGGCGATAGTCCAGCGCGGCATGGATAAATTAATGGAGGGCAGGACGGTATTCGTAATCGCCCACAGGCTTTCCACCGTTAAAAATTCCAACGCCATAATGGTGCTCGAAAACGGAAGAATTATAGAACGCGGTACGCACGAACAGCTTATAGCCCAACAGGGGAAGTATTATCAGCTTTATACGGGCGCGTTCGAGCTTGAATAGGTTAAAAAAATAGAATAGTACAAACTGTCGAAAACATATGCTATATAACCGAGTAAGGGGATACAGCGTATGTTTTTTGATTTTTTAGGACTTCTTTTTTCCAAAATCTTTTTCTTCACGGGAATGATTCGCGAAAAGGGCACTTTCCCGAAACCGCTTTCGCCCGAGGACGAAAAGAGATATCTCAAACTTGCGCGCGAAGGCGATAAAGAGGCTAAAGATATCCTTATCAGGCACAATATGCGCCTTGTCGCGCACGTCGTAAAAAAATATACCGGTTCCGCGGAGACGGACGACCTTATTTCCGTCGGCTCGATTGGTCTAATAAAGGCTATAAACACATATCGTGAGGGCAAGGGCACGGCGCTTGCCACTTACACTGCGCGCTGTATCGAAAACGAAATTTTAATGCTTCTCCGCTCGGGGAAAAAACACAAAGTGGTTGTGTCGCTTACGGACCCCGTAGGCACGGATAAGGACGGAAACGAACTGACGCTTATGGATTTGTTGTCGGAAAAGGAGGACAGCGTTTTTGCGCAGGTGGAAAAGAGCATCCAGCGCGAAAAATTCGTTGCGGTTCTTAAAGGCTTTTTAACGGAGCGGGAATTTACAATACTTGCGCTGCGCTACGGACTTTTGGACGGCGCGGCTCTGCCCCAGCGCGAGGTGGCTAAAAAGTTGGGTATCTCCCGCAGCTATATATCCCGCATTGAAAAGCGCGCTATCGAAAAGGCGCGCGAAAACCTGGACAAGGACGATTTTTTCACCGATTGACTTGACAACTCTCGCCGCCCTTTGCTATATTATAGAAAAAAGTCAAAGGTGTTTTAATGGATATTTACGGCGAACTCCGCGAGCGCGGACTTATCGCGCAGGTCACCGACGAAGAGGAGATAAAATCCCTTATAAACGGCGGCGGCGCGCGTTTTTATATAGGTTTCGACCCGACTGCCGACAGCCTGCACGTCGGTCATTTTATGGCGCTTTGTCTTATGAAAAGGCTGCAAATGGCGGGCAATAAGCCCGTAGTTCTTCTCGGAGGCGGCACGGGGCATATCGGCGACCCTTCGGGCAGGACGGATATGCGCGCCATGCTTACCCCGGAAGCTATCGACCATAACTGCGATTGCTTTAAAAAGCAGATGGAACACTTTATAGAATTCGGCGAGGACAAGGCAATAATAGTAAATAACGCCGATTGGCTTTTAAAGCTGAATTACGTTGAACTTTTGCGCGAAGTCGGCGCGTGCTTTACCGTCAACAATATGCTTCGAGCCGAATGTTATAAGCAGAGAATGGAAAAAGGTCTTTCGTTCCTCGAATTTAACTATATGATAATGCAGTCGTACGATTTCTGGTATCTTCACGAGCATTACGGCTGCAATATGCAATTCGGCGGCGACGACCAGTGGAGCAATATGCTTGCCGGAACGGAGCTTATAAGAAAAAAGACGGGCAAGGACGCCTACGCCATGACCATAACGCTTTTGTTGAACAGCGAGGGTAAGAAGATGGGCAAAACGGCGAAGGGCGCCGTCTGGCTGGACGAAAACAAAACTTCCCCCTATGATTTTTATCAGTATTGGCGTAATATCGACGACGCCGATGTAATGAAGTGCATAAAAATGCTCACTTTTATCCCGCTTGAAGAAATACGCGAAATGGAGAAGTGGGATGAAAGCCGTATAAACGAAAAAAAGCAGATTCTCGCTTTCGAGCTTACAAAACTTGTCCACGGCGAAGAAAAAGCCGCGCTTGCCGAATCACAGGCTAAGGCGGCTTTCGGCGGTGGAGATAACCTTCCCGAAAAATCCGTTTCGGTGGAAAACAGAACTATAATCCCCGTATTGGTTGCGGCGGGGATATGCTCGTCCAACGGCGAAGCGCGCAGGCTTATTCAACAGGGCGGCATTTCCATAAACGACGGAAAGGTCTCTAATTTCGACGCGCCCGTAAAGAGCGGGGACGTCGTCCATAAAGGCAAAAAAGTGCATATCAAAATAATTTTATCCTGATGCCGCAGTCCTATCTTTCGCTTTCGGGCGAATGTGTAACCCGAAAAACAATAGAAAAATCGGTTTTTATAACTACTTCCCGCCATGTTTCGTGCGAAGAAGAGGCGCGCTCGTTCATATCGGAAGTTTCCGGAAAATATCCCGACGCCACCCATAATTGTTACGCCTATATCGCCGACAATCTCGGAAATTTCCTGCGTTTTTCCGACGACGGCGAACCGCAGGGCACGGCGGGCATGCCCATACTCGAAACGCTGAAAAACAATAAGCTTTATGAAAGCGCCGTTGTTGTAACAAGATATTTCGGCGGTATCAAATTGGGCGCGGGCGGGCTCGTGCGCGCCTATTCGGGTTGCGCGGCGGAAAATTTGGCTTCCGCGGCGCGCGCGCTTTACGCAATGTGTTCGGAAGGGCTTTATATTACGGATTATTCCTGCGTGGATAACGCGCTTCGTTTTTTTTCCGAGCGGGGCGCAAACGTTATATCAGCCGAATATGCCGACGACGTGCGTTTCACCGCAGCGGTAAAAAAATCAGAGGAAGAAGAATTTGATTCCGCGCTTATCGACGCCCTTAGCGGCAGGGTAAAAATTCGGAAGATAAGGGAATACTTCTTTCCTTTCAAAGTGTGAATTATGTCGGAAATTACTTCCATAGAGCCGCAGATAAAGGATAAGACCCGCTGCAACGTATATGTTGACGGCAAATTTTATTGCGGGATTTTGCTTGAAACAGCGGTAAAATTCGGGCTTAAAGCGGGAATGACGGTAGATAAATCCCGTCTTGACGAAATTCAACTCGAAACGGAAAAGAGCCGTGCGCTCGATAAAGCCATGACGCATCTTTCGGCGTCGATGAAAACATCCAAACAGATGCGCGACTTTCTTGCCCGCAAGGGATATACGGAAGCGGTGCAAAGCTATGTTTTGGAAAGACTTGAATATTACAAGCTTATAGACGACTACGCCTATTGTCGCGCCTATATAGAGAGCGTGAAAGGCAAGGGCAAACGGGCTTTGGAAGCCGACCTTATAAGGCGGGGCGCGGACGGCGCCGCAATAAGCCGCGCACTCGGCGAAACCGAAGAGGACGAAAGCGAAGCTTTTGCCGTGCTCGCAAAATATCTGCGCGGTAAGCCCAGCGACAGACAGACGTTGTACAAGGGTTTTAAATATCTTCTTTCTAAGGGTTACGGGGCGGAAACTGCGAAGTCGGCGCTTTTAAAATTCGGAGAGAGCGATGAAGATTATTGAACTCGACGAGGTGGATTCCACAAACGAGTACTGCAAACGGCTGGAAACGGACGAGGACGTAGCCGTCATAGCCAAACGCCAGATATCGGGCAAGGGAACAAAGGGCAGGGTTTTCATTTCGGAAAGCGGCGGCGTATATCTGTCCGTTATGCGTTTTTATAAGGAATTTATTTGCCGCGACGCCTTTAAAATAATGGTAAATTCCTGCGTTGCGGTATGCAAAACTTTGGAATCTTATTCCGTTAAACCGAATATCCGCTGGGCTAACGACGTGCTTGTCGGCGGCAAAAAAATAAGCGGCACTCTCATCGAAAACAGCTTCGCAAATGGCGGAGCGCGCTCTATCGTCGGTATAGGGCTTAACGTAAACAACCCAATTCCCGACGAACTTAAAGATACAGCCACAAGCCTGTCGCTTTTTACGCTTAAAAAAATTTCAGCGGCGGAGGTCGGGTCTGAACTTATCCGAAATCTCGGCAAGAAATATTCCGTATCGGAATATAAAAGCTATATTGACTTTTTCGGGGAGAAGGTAACTTTAATCACCCCGCAAGGGCAAAGGGAAGCTGTCGCGATTGACGTAACGGACGACGGGCTTTTGAAGGTCAGGGAAGAGGACGGCGGCATAAGTTTAATAAGCGCGGCGGAGGTAAGTTTAAGAAACCGATGGAAATAGTATTGACCAACGCCGAAATGCGGGAAGCGGACTGCTTTACAATTGAAAAACTAAACGTTCCGTCGCGGGTTTTAATGCGCCGCGCGGGGATTGCAATAGCCGACGAAACCGCAAAATACGGTTCGGGCAAAAAAATAATTGTCGTTTGCGGCACGGGCAACAACGGCGGGGACGGATACGTCTGCGCGGAAGAACTTAAACGGCGCGGCTTCGAAGTTTCGGTGTATGCTGTCGGGGGCGCGCTTTCCGCAGACTGCCTGCGCGAAAAGTCTTGTTATACGGGCGGATATTGTAACGACTTAAAGGGCGAAATCATTGTTGATTGCCTTTTCGGGACGGGGCTTAACCGTCCTTTGGAGGGGAAGTATTCGGATATAGTAAACGAAATAAACTCCTCGGGCGCTTTCGTAATTTCCGCGGATATTCCCAGCGGACTTAACGGCGACAACGGGCTTGCTATGGGCGCGGCTGTCAAAGCCGATGTTACCGTCGCGATAGCCGAATACAAAGTCGGGCATTTTTTGAACGACGGGGCGGATTTGTGCGGTAAACTTGTAAAAGCCGACATAGGCGTAACCTGTATGGGAAGCGGCTATGCGGAAATTTTAAGCGACGCGGACGTAAAAGCTTTTTATCCCCGACGCAAGAGGAATACGCATAAGGGAACTTACGGCACGGCGCAGCTTATCGTCGGCTCGGATAAATATTTGGGCGCGGCGGCGCTCGCCGCGGAAGCGGCTTTAAAGTCGGGTTGCGGGTATGTGAAAGTATGCACAAGCGAAAAAGTCAAACTTGCGCTGGCGGCGAAACTTCCGCAGGTAATTTTTTCGGACGAAATAGATTTTTCCGCGCAGGCAATCGCGATAGGTTGCGGTTGCGGCGTTACAAAAGAACTTTTCGCATATCTTTCCGAAATTTTAAATAAATATACGGGAACGCTTTTCATAGACGCAGACGGATTGAACGCGCTTTCGAAATTCGGAAGCGGGCTTCTTTCGGAAAAGAAGTGCCGCGTAGCGGTAACTCCGCACATCGGGGAATTTTCACGCCTGACGGGTCTGGCAACGGCGGAAATTCTCTCCGACCCCGTAAAATCAGCGAAAAATTTCGCCTTGAAGTACGGCGTTACCGTTCTTTTGAAAAGCGCGGCAAGCGTGCTTACGGACGGTTTTAAGACGGTAATTCTCAACCGCGGAAATTCCGCGCTTGCAAAGGCGGGCAGCGGCGATATGCTTACGGGTTTTGCCTGCGGCACGGCGGCGCGCGGGGTTGACGGGTTTTGCGCGGCGGCAGCGGCTTCCTATACTTTGGGGCTTTCCGCGGAGATTTGCGCGGAGGAAAAAACGGAATATTGCGTAACGGCAAAAGATTTGATAAAAAATCTGCACAGAGCCGTAAGAAGTTTGACACAGGGCAAGTAATTTGCTATATTTAATGCGTTGAAGGGGAGTAGTTACAAGAGCGGCTACGACATAACCGGCGCAAAGCCCGGAGCCGCACCCGTAAATTATCCCGCGGGAACAAGACCTTCGACTTAAATTTTGCGATTTAAGTCGAAGGTCTTGTTTTTATCTTAAAGAGGTAAAAATGGATTTTAAAGTAATTTTGCCGAATACGGGAGCGTGTTGGGCGGTAAACCTGATATTGCTTCTGTCGGGCTTCGTGCTTTTGGTTAAGGGTGCGGACTTTTTTGTGGACGGCGCGGCGGGAATCGCAAAAAAGCTGAATATTTCCACTTTCATAATAGGTGTTACGGTAGTGGCGGTGGGCACGTCCATTCCCGAACTTGCCGTGACGGTAGTTGACGCCGTCAAACCCGAAGGCGGCGCGGTAATTATAGGAAATATCATTGGCAGCAACGCACTGAATATCCTTTTGATACTTGGCGTTTCCGCGCTTATCTGCAATCTCCCGTCCGAAAAATCCACCCGAACGGTAGATATGCCCTTTCTGATAATCGTTTCCGTACTGTTTTTGATTTTGGGCGTTTTCGTAGGGAATTACCGGACGGGTCGCACGCCCGACGACAGATTTTTCTTCGACGGCACTATGAGCTGGTATTGCGGGCTTATTCTTCTGGTTTTGTATGCGCTTTTTACCGCCTACAATATCGTTTTGGCGAAAAAGCAGTCAAAAGCCCGCCTTGAACAGGCTGCGGCGATATCTGTATCGTCCGACCTCGGGGTCGCCGCCGCCGACTCTGCGGACTTGAAATGGTATAGAAAATTCGGACCTTGGTATGAAAAAATGAAATCCCGCACCTGGTTTTTGATAGCAATATCGGCAGCGGGACTTGCTACGGTGGTGCTGGGGGCGCAGCTCGTCGTGGATAGCGCAACGGTTATTGCCGAAAATCTTATAGGGATTCCTACGGAAATAGTTGCTATGACGGTCGTTGCCTTCGGAACGTCCCTGCCCGAGCTGATAACTTCCGTTTCGGCGGCGAAAAAGGGGGACGTCGGCATTGCCACGGGCAATATAATCGGCAGCAATATAGCAAACCTGCTTTTGATAGGCGGTATAGGCGCGCTTTGCACTGGTTCGCGCGGGATTCCTTTCACTATGGAAGGAGTTGTAGGCGGTATGGTTTCCGTTTATGCAGCCGTTCTCATTTTCTGTTTTTCCGTGGGCAGCAGGGAAAAAAGCCTCGGCAAGGCGGCGGGCGTCGTCATGCTCCTTTCGTTTGCGGCATATTACGCGTTTGTATTTTTAAATCAATACGTTTTCGATTGGTATTTGCCGTCCGAAATAAGTTCGGCAGTTGAATATTTTACAAATCTCATCCGCGTATAAAACGCCGCCGTTCGGTCAACAATATTTGTAAGGCAGTACATATAATAAAATATACCCTGCCGACAAAGAGGTTGATATGACTATTAAGCGCGGAGAACTCTACTATGCCGACTTATCGCCGGTTGTAGGCAGCGAGCAGGGCGGCGT
>CANRAI010000055.1 GCA_947628555.1 uncultured Clostridia bacterium
CTTTGATTTTATATCTGAACATAAGCGCCACGGCAGCGGCAAAACAGACGGCGGCGTGCCCCGAAGGGAAAGACGTGTCGGTGGGCATTCTTACCCCCGCCGCGTTGTAAAACCCTACGACCTCCTCCCATTCCGTCCAAGGTCTGGGACGGTTCACGCAGTTTTTAAGTATTACGTTGACGATAAAAATATCGATAACCAGCGCAACCGCAACCGAAACGCCCGCCCAACGGGTTTTCTTAATTATAATCAGTATAAGAGCAAGGAAAATTTCCGCCGCTCCGAATTCCCCCAGCCAGGTAAAACCCGTCATTATATAATTCAGCCACGTTTGGCTGTGAAACGTGGCGTCAATCCATTTGAGTATCGCTATTTCCATATTATTCGGGTTTATAATTGCCCGTAATTTCCTCCAAACCTTCTTCGGAGGAATTTGCGGCGTTTTCAATCATTACGTCGTATATTGAAAGCTGACCTTCCGTGCGCGACGTGTTGGCAAGACGCGCAGTCTTTTCGTCGTAAGGCGCAAAGTCGTATTCCATTTTCGCAAGATTTTCGTCGTTATACATCTTTTCCAGCTCCTCACGCCGTTTTGATTCCTTCTTCTTATTATAGAAAAAAGACGCAAGCCAAACTATAAGTATCAGCGCGAAAACCGAAAATACGATAATTGAGAAAATGTATTTTTCCAACATGCTTACATTTTACTTCCTTATTTAAAATATGTCAAGTTTTAATTTGCATTATTCAGCAAATTGTCGTATAATATACAAAAAAGCAAAACTTGCGGAGAAAATTTATGCAGACGGACAAAAGAATTTTAAAAACGCGTTCAAGCATTAAGAAAGCTTTTATGGAGCTTGTGGAAAACAGGGAAATGAGTAAGATAAGCGTTTCCGATATTGCCGCCAGGGCGCTTATCAACCGTTCGACTTTCTATCTGCACTATAACGACATAACCGACGTCGCGGCGGATATCGAAAAGGAAATCGCCGAAAGAATTTCCTATTATATAGACGAATTTTCGATTGCGAACATATATGATTCCACTCTTACCCTGTTCAGGCGGCTTACTAAACGGCTTGAAGAAAACCCCGATATGAAAAGATATATCTTCTTTTCCACAAATTCCGACTACGTTGCCGCAAGGCTAAAACTGATTTTCGTGGAAAAAACAAAGAAAAAAATTCTGCACAGATTTCCTTTGCTCCTTGAAAAGGACATAATTTACAGGCTTACCTACGCGGCTTCGGGAATAATAGACAGTTATATGAAATGGATACGCGACGCCGACTCCTCCACCACGCTTGACGAACTTATAAAAACCACAAGCGAGATAACCGAAGGGATAATTGCGGCGATAGCGCGCGAAAACAGCTGAAAGGACGGTAAAACCGTCCTTTTATTTTTCATAAAACAAGGCTATATTAAATATAATTTTATTATTATGAAAACGATTCTATTCTGCGGCGGCGGCAGCGCCGGACACGTGATACCCAACATTGCCATTATCGAGGAATTGAAAGAAGATTTCAACTGCCTTTACATCGGCACGGACGGCATCGAAAAGCAAATATGCGCTTCCAACGGTGTAAAATTCTACGAATGTAACACGCCCAAACTTGTGCGCGGCAAAATTTTACGCAACCTATCCCTTCCTTTTAAGCTTGTTTCCGCAAGACGCCGCGCGGGCGAAATTATCGACGATATCAAGCCCGACCTTATTTTTTCAAAGGGCGGTTACGCCTGCGTTCCGCCCGTTTTGGCGGCGAAAAAACGAAATATTCCCGTAATTACCCACGAATCCGATTTGGAAGCGGGGCTTGCGACTAAGTTTATCGCAAAGCGCTGCGTAAAGCTGCTTACGTCGTTTCAGCCAACGGCGCGCAAATTCGACAACGGAATTTTCAGCGGTCCCCCTATGCGCAAAAAACTTTTTAACCGCAACCCTGTTTCGGCGCGCGAGCGGTTCGGGCTGGACTTCCGCCCAACCGTCCTCATTTTGGGCGGCGGTAGCGGTTCCAGAATATTAAACGAAAATATCCGCAAAATTGCCGATAAAATCTGCAAGGAATATAACGTCCTGCACATTTGCGGAAGAGGAAACGCCGTCGCCTGCAACATTAAAGGATATAAACAGATAGAATTTTCAGACGATATGGGTGAAGTTTACGCCTGCTGCGACGCCGCCGTTTCAAGATGCGGCTCGAACGCCGCTTTCGAACTGCTTGCGCTTAAAATTCCGACGCTATTCATTCCTCTTCAAAATTCCGCAAGCAGGGGCGACCAGGTTAAAAACGCGGAATATTTTAAAAACGAAGGGCTTTGCGAAGTTTTATACGAACGCGACTTGACAAGCGAAACGCTTTACGCAAATATAGTCAATTTGATGAAAAACGGCAAAATAAAAGCCGCACTCGACAAATCGGATATCAAATGCGGCAACGATAAAATCAAAACGGAAGTGCTACGTACGCTCCGACGACAATCTTGATTCCTATCAGAATCAACAGTACTCCGCCTACTATTTCGGCAATGCAGGCTTTTTTACCGAAAAGCCTGCCCACTCTTATGCCTATAAGTAAGCCCGCAAGGGAAACCAGAAAAGTTGTGACGCCTATCATGGCAACGCTTATCCACGCCCATAATTGAACGGCTTCCACCCCTTCGAGCATTACGTTGAAAGTAAAACCAACGGCAAGGGCGTCAACGCTTGTCGCTACGCCTTGAACAAGCACCTCGGATAAAGAGAATTTTTTCAAACGGACATTTTTCAACGGTTCGCGCAGTTCGCTGGCGCCGTCGAAAATCATCTTTCCACCTATAAAAACCAGCAGAATAAGGGCAATCCAGTGATCTACCTCGTCGATGATTTCAATTTGTGAAAGCCCGCGGGAAATATAAAACCCTATTAACGGCATTACCGCCTGAAAGATTCCGAACGTCAAGGGAATAGATATCCCTTTTCGCCTGTCGAGGTCGGAATAGACCATACCGTCCGTGACGGAGACGGCAAAGGCGTCCGCAGAAAGCGTTAAACCGGATATAAAAATTGTGAAAAACAGCGCGAAAGTCATGTGGTGATTATATCATATTATATAATCCGTAGTAAACAAAAATGAACAATTTTCCGTACATTTAAGATACGGCTGAGTATTTATCGTTGGCATGACAGTTGAATTTATGCCCATTTGCGCATAAAATAAGAATAAATCATCCAAAACAATGCCCGTTTTTGAGCGTAATCCGCTCTAAAACGGGCAAAAACCGGTTGAGGTATCGCACCGAAGGCGTAAGCCTTACGGGACTTGAAAAATAATATCCAGTCGCCCCAACAAAAAACGGCGGGTTACTTTTAGTAAACCGCCTTAACTGGTTGAGGTGACGGGACTTGAACCCACGACCTTCTGGTCCCTAACCAGACGCGCTACCAAACTGCGCTACACCTCAAAGCAACAATATAATTATATCTAAATAACTTAAAAATGCAACTGTTTTTAAGGCGTTAAAAAATATTTTTTAATATAAAACCAAATGCAAGGGAATTTCTAAACATTAGCGGCAAAATCTATATTCCGCGCCGAGGAAATAAATTTATGCCAAAAAAATTTGCCTTGACAAAATGATTTTCGGTTGACTTTTCGGGGTGAAAATAATATAATAATTATACAATGTGTTGCTTGCAAAAGGGCGTAAATCCAGTTGGATTTACGCCCTTTTTTGCGTTTAAAAGGAGTTTTATGGAAGGAATCAAACAAAACAAAATGTCGTCGCAACCCGTTTGCGGACTAATCTGGAAAATGGTGCTGCCCATGATTGTTTCAATGATTTTACAGGCGGTTTACAATATCGTTGACACGGCTTTCGTAATCAATATGGGCGAAGACGGCGTTGCGGGAAATCTTGCGCTTACTTTTGCGTTTCCCGTGCAGCTTCTGATTATCGCCATCGGAGTCGGCACGGGCGTAGGAATCAACGCCCTGCTATCGAAATCTTTGGGCGAGGGAAATAGTGAAAAGGCGGATAAAACCGTCGGCAACGGAATTTTTCTGGGTATCGTCGTTTATCTTATATTTCTTCTGTTCGGTCTTTTCGGCGCCAAACCTTTCATTGCCTTGCAGGCGCAAGGAAACTCACAGGTTACCGAAATGGGCGCGGAATATCTTACAATATGTTGCTGTTTTTCTTTCGGAGCAATCGGCTTTACAATTTACGAAAGATTTTTGCAAAGCACGGGCAAAACGCTGTATTCCACCATTGCCCAGATTTCAGGCGCCGCCGCGAATATTATTCTCGACTACGTATTTATATACCCGCTCGGAATGGGGATAGCGGGCGCGGCATGGGCGACGATAATCGGGCAAATCCTCTCCCTCGCCGTCGCAATGTTCTTCCACTACTTTTTGAATAAAGAATTGCGCAACGGCATTAAGAATATCCTGCCGAGCGGCAAAATTATCAGGGAAATTTACCATATCGGGCTTTCTGCGGCGCTTATGCAGGGGCTTCTATCGGTAATGACGCTTTGCGTGAACCTCATTCTCGGCACGGCGGAAAATGCGGCGGTCATACAGGGCAGTTTCGGCATCTATTACAAGATAATGCAATTTGCGCTGTTCGCCTGCTTCGGACTTTCCAATACGATAATTTCAGTGCTTTCCTATAACTACGGCATGAAAGACGGACGGCGTGCCCAAGCCTGCGCCAAGTGGGGAATTTTGAACACTTTGATAGTTTCGGTAATCATAACGATTCTTTTTGAAAGTCTTGCTTCGCCGCTTGCGGAACTCTTCGGAATGGCAAGTGGTAACGGCGGGCAGGAAATTACGGACGTCGTAATCGTAGCCATACGCATAGCAAGTACAGGATATGTGTTTATGGGGTTCAGCATTGCCGTACAAGGAGTATTGCAGGCTCTCGGCTATGCGCTATCCCCTCTTATCATTTCCTGTCTGAGACTTGCCGTTTTCGTTTTCCCGACCGTTTGGCTTTTCACTCTTTCGGAAAATGCGGCGGTTTTGGTCTGGTGGTCCTTCCCAATAGCCGAATTGATGACTTCGGCAGCTTCGTTCTTCTTGCTGTTTTTTGCAATCCGTAAAAAACTGAAACGTACTTAAAAGGCAAATCTCACGGTGTACCGCCGTGAGAAATTTTTATATCAATCTTATCAGTCCGCAATTATCGGTTAAAGTACTCCAAAATTTTTCAAGCGGTATGCCCATTATGCGGCAGATTATGCTTGAATTCATTGCGCCGTGCCCCACTATTAACACGTCTTTCCCCCGCTCAGCCAACGGCTCGATGACTTTTTTAAGAAAATCGCCCGTCCTCGCATATAAATCCGCAAAACTTTCCGCGCCGCCGTCCGGGATATAATCCTGCGGACTTTCAAACATCACTTTTATCGGACAGCCGGGGGGAATATCGTCTATCCCCTCATAGTTGCCGAAGCACATTTCAACCAATCTATCATCGGTTATAATCGGAATGTTTCTCCCCTTTAAGACGATTTCAGCAGTTTCTTTCGCGCGGACAAGCGGCGAACAATAGCATACGTCGAAGTTGATATTCGCGCATTGCTTTGCCGCATTTTCCGCCATCGCCCTGCCTTCTGCGTTAAGCGCAATATCCGTTCTGCCCTGCAATTTTCGTTTTGCGTTCCACTCTGTCTTCCCATGTCGCATTATGTATAACATATTTAATCCTAATTATCCATTAACCACTGCGGGCGCTTGATAATTTATTCCTTTGTAAAATCAGATTTCACATATATGATTCATTGCCATATCTATTCAATCAATTTAGCTTTGAAAAAAACTTTTGATTCTTCCTACGAACTCATTTATAAACCAATCAATATGAGCTTCTTTTAATATTCCGTTATTTGTCATTATACCTTCAACTACTTTGGCTGAAATATTTTTATCCCTCACGTCGTTTTGAGGTAAAACTATGCACAAATACTCGGGGAAATCAGCCGCTATCTCGTCCGCTAATTGTTTTTTATCTCCATCAAATATCGCAACTACTTTCTTATATCCCAAATCTTTAAGAATATTTAAAATGATTTTTTCGTTACCTGCGCCTCCGGCGCCCCATCCGAAGAAATCGCCGCATATTTCAATACCCTTTTCAATTAAAGCTTTTTTATAAAAAATAACGTCTTCTTGCCCTTCGGTTACTATAATGTTATCTTCAAGGAAAAAAATTTCATTTGCATACAATCCTAAAATATGTGGGTTATTTAAATTGCTTATAAGTCCTTTTATTTTATTTTTGGAGCTGCTTTTTAAACAATCAACCCTGATATTGCCGTCAGATAATTTTTGAGTGCGAATCAATCCCCCGTCATTAGCAATAGCTTCCCAATTTATAAAATAGGGCGAATGAGTACTGATTATAATTTGGCGCGTTTTGGATTGTTCCAAAAGTTCAGTCATTAATCTCTTCTGGTATGCAGGATGTAATGAAAGTTCGGGTTCGTCGATAACTATTATATCTTTTTCATTAGAATCGTAAAGCGCATCGCAAATTGTTAAGACGCTCCAAAGCCCATCTCCTATACCTTCACTAGAATGAGCGGTGTTGCCAAAAATAAATTTAGCGTAGTAATTGCCGTTATCGCGCTGTTCTATTGTCCAATCAACATGTTGACCAACAATTCGTTTCAAGATTCTATCTATTTCATCTTTGTGATCAGCCATTGAAAATAAACGGGTATAAAAATTACTTATTCCATATGAACGGTTTTTTAAATAAGTGTTGTTTAAAAAATCATCTCGTCCCCATTTGATTTTGCTAAATTCATATTCTACGTATCGGCGCGACGGTAAAATATATGACTTGACCCGCGTTTCATCTGACCAACAAATTTCACTTCCGCCTTCGTTTACGGTTTCTAACGAATGAACTGTTCCGTTTTCTTCTGTCAAAGTTATTTTTATCCTATCACCGGCATTTAAATTTCTTTTTCCTTCGGAAAAGCTCGATTCCGCGTTAAAAGCTTTTATACTTTCGATTATTGTTGATTTACCTGAATTATTTGCTCCGACGATAATATTAAGTCCGCTTCCGCATTTACCGTTCGGCAAGCTGAAATCTATACTTTGACCTATTCCGAATCCTCGGAATCCGTGAATCGTAAGCTGTTTAATCATTTATTTGCTCCATTTTTCGTTGTCCATTAAGTAGAATCTTCAATAAGAATTAAATTTTGCAAAGATTTCTTGTTCAAAGATTTCTTGAATTTTTTAAAATTTCTTTATACAGAATAACATTTTTTCAGCGTAAAATCAATAGAAAAGAGACAAAATGTTAAAGGATATGCGCACCTTGCGCTTTTTTGTCTTAGCCCGAACGGTCGCTGCTTTATTGAATGTTAATCTGTGATTTTAAGGAATAAAATAAAACAAAAAATTTTTCTTCCGCCGTAAAATTATTTTCAATAAGCGTTTACTATTTCAAAATTGTGTGTTATAATAAAAAAGTAAATATTTTACAAATTGTGGAGGCAATTAACAATGAAATCTATTTATTTCCCCGAACCTTTTAGAATCAAGAGCGTTGAACCGCTTAAAATTTTGACAAGAGAAGAGCGCGAACAGAAAATAGCCGAAGCCAACTACAACGTATTCTACCTTGCTTCGCGCGATGTTTACATAGACCTGCTTACTGACAGCGGCACGGGCGCTATGAGCTCTAACCAGTGGGCGGGCGTTATGCTCGGCGACGAGTCCTACGCCGGCGCAGACTGCTACTATAAGGTACAGGAGAATGCCAAAAAGGTTTTCGGCTTACCCTATGTTCAGCTTGTTCACCAGGGCAGAGCCGCAGAAAAAGTGCTTCTTCCCATTCTCCTTGAAGGCAAAAAGTACGCGATTGCGAATATGCACTTCGATACCACCCGCGCTCACGTAGAGCTTGCGGGCGCGAGGGCTATTGACTGCGTAGTTCCGGAAGCGCTTGACACCACAAAATATTACGAATTTAAAGGAAACATGGACTGCGATAAGCTTGAACAATACATTAAAGAGCTTGGCGCGGAAAATATCGGCGTTATTATCATGACGATAACCAACAACTCCGCAGG
>CANRAI010000056.1 GCA_947628555.1 uncultured Clostridia bacterium
AAGAAAGTCATAAGGTGTATGCAAACAGAAAATCGGCAGTAAATTTTGTTGCAAAAGCTTGTTCCTTCTGTTAAAATAGATTATGCGGGATAATTTTGAACCGCGACGGCGGATTTCACTGCCGCGTTAAAAAGTTATATCGTTAAAAATATTTCTTTGGAGGGATACATGGAAGAAGAGAAAGAGGGCGTCTCCATAGCCGACGTATTCAAAGTAATTTTTTCGGAAAAATGGCTGACGCTGGTTATCGCCGTTCTGATTACCGTGGGAGGTACGCTCGGGCTGTATTTCGGTTATAACGCATACTCGACATACTACGTAAGCACATTTTCCGTAAGTTTTCCGGGCAGCGACGAATCTGTTCCCGTCTATCCCGACAACACGCCGTTCAACTATCGCGACATAATTTCGCGCTCCAACCTTTCGGGGATAAATTCCGACGAAAGATTCAAATCTATCGACGTGAAAGATATGTACGCTTCCAGCGCTTTAAGTATTTCACGCAACGACAGGGAATTATCGACCGACAAGCTTGAAACTACTTATACCATAAGGATAAAGGCAAAATATTTCGCTAACCAAAGCCAGGCGGAAGCGTTTATAGACGAGCTTGCCCAAACTCCCATGCGGTATATAAAAAAGCTTGCGGTGGATCAGGACTTGTATCTCAGCGACTACGAGAATACCGATTTTTACGAGGACAAGGTTGAGCTTCTGAATAATCAGGTCGATTATCTCGAATTAAATCTTAACACCCTGTCGCGTTTAACGGGCGGCACTTTGAAAAGAGATTGTTTAAGGCTTATTACCCAATTAAGCCAATATAAGCAAAAGCTGGATACCGCAATTGGCGAAATGCGCGAGAATTTATACGTGCACAACATTGAACTGGTAAAAGAAAATTATTCTTCGATGCTTATATCGCTTGAAAGCCGGCGCGAAAGCAAAAGGAACGAACTCAACCTGCTGTTCGGTAAAATGAACGAAGGCGACGCGACGGTCGATATAATGCAGACCTCTGAAAGAATAGAAACGCTCGCCAATGAAATAGCGGGGTTGGAATCGCGTATAACTATCTACAAGGCATATACGACGGAAGGGGCTGCGCTTAAATTAAATTCTGAGTTTTCGCAAAGACTTGCCGATTTAAACGCGCAACTGAAATCCGTAACAGACAGCTACGAAGGCAATCTTGCCCAATATTATGCCGCTTCTTCTTTGGTGGCTTATGAGGGGGCGATTCATCCCGAAGGAAATCTGGGAATTATAGCAAGTATTCTGATAGCTCTTATCGCAGGCGTGATAATAGCCATGGTAGTCGGGTTTGTCGTAGGCTACTTAAAACTTTCCAAAGAAAAAAAAGCAGAAAAGAACGATAAGAAAGATGAAGAATAAGAATACTGTTGCCGCAAATATAGCGGAATGTGGAATTTTTGTCGCCCTGATGACTGCGGCGGCATATATTCAGATACCGTTTCCTCTTGTTCCGCTGACGTTTCAGACGGCGGTCAGCGTGCTTGCGGGTTTGCTTCTCGGCGCAAAAAAGGGCGCGGTAAGCATGTCGGTATATGCTTTTGCGGGGCTTGCGGGATTACCCCTTTTTTCTGCGGGAGGCGGCATATATTACGTTTTAAAACCGTCTTTCGGATATATCCTCGGGTTCATTGCCGCGGCGTTCGTTGCGGGAATTATAGCGGGCAAAGCCGACCTTCCCGTATGGCGCTATACGGTTGCGGCAATGGCGGCTTTCCTTGTGAATTACGCGATAGGAATACCTTATTGCATAATCTGCGCCAAATTTTTGGGCGTTGAAAATCTTTTAAATCTCCTAATTACGGGCAATTTGATTTATATGCCCAAGGACGCCGCTCTTTGCGCGCTTGCGGCGATACTTTCCCGCCGCGTTTGCCCTGCAATAGGCAGGGCGGTAAAGAACAGGCGTTGACTTCACCGTAAAATGCGGTATATGCATATTATGATGGTATGCAGAAAACGCTTGCGGTTATAAATTTAAGCAACTTAGTAAAAAACGCGCGCACCGTGCGCAATTTAATAGGCGAAAGAAAGTTTTATGCCGTCGTAAAAGCCGACGGCTACGGTCATGGCGGCGCGGAGATAGCGTCCGCTTTGGAGGACGTCGTTGACGGTTTCTGCGTGGCGATAACCGACGAGGGTGCGGCGTTGCGCCTTGCGGGAATCTCTAAGCCCGTATTAGTTCTGACGCCCCCTTTGGGCGTTGACGACGTTGCAAGGGGGGAATTTTACAATCTTTCATTTACCGTAAATTCCGCGCGAACCGCGCAAATGATAGGCGGCAACCCCTGCCACATAAAAGTCAATACGGGAATGAACCGTTTCGGATGCGGCGTTGAAGACCTTCCCGGGATTTTGAAAATTCTATCTGCCGAACAGATAGAGGGAGTATATTCCCACTTATACGACCCTGCGGACGAAGCGGCAAGCGCGCGGCAGCTTGCCCTTTTCAACAGGGCGGAAAAGCTTGTAAAAGCAAAAAATCCGCATACAGTATCGCATTTAGCGGCGAGCGGAGGGATTTTTTTGGGCGGGAAATACTTGAAAGACGGCGTTCGCTGCGGCATACTTTTATACGGATATCCGCCGGAGGGCTTTACCGCCGTCGTTTCGCCCGTGATGAAAGTCTATGCCCGCAGGGCGCAGATAACCCGCTTTACGGGCGGGGGAGTCGGATACGTCCGCGCGCGGAAAAACTATAAAAATATAGGCGTTTATCGCCTCGGCTATGCAGACGGCTTTTCAAGGCGGGCGCCGTTGGGCGAAGGCCCGCTGTGCATGGATTCCTTTTTAAGCGTAGAAGGGGAAGAGCTTAAACTTGTTTTAAGCGACGCCGCCGCCTATGCCAAAAGGTGCGGCACTATCCCATACGAGGTGCTGTGTTCCGCCGCAAAAAGGGCGGAAAGGGTGTATATATACGATGATTAAAGAGGAATTAAGGGCGCAAATGAAGCTTGAACGCAAGGGCTTCACGGGCGGAGAAAGGCAGTCCGCGGACGGGGAAATTTTGAAAAATTTTCTTCGGGAATTTTCGCAATACGGCAGTTTTTTCATATACAACAACTTTTCTTCGGAAGCCCGCACCGACCTAATCATAGACTCGCTTTTGAAAGCGGGCAAGCGGATATATCTGCCGCGGGTAGAGGGCGCGGATATGTCCGCCGTGCCCTACGGCGAAACGAAAAAGGGCGCGTTCGGCATTTCGGAGCCGACGGGATTGCCTTATAAAGGCGAGATTGAGGTGACGGTTATTCCCCTGCTTGCGGTAAATTCCCGAGGGTTCCGTATAGGTTACGGAGGCGGATTTTACGACAGATACCTCTTAGGCGCGAACACCTTGAAAGTGGGCTTGGGCTATGCCTTTCAGCTGAGGGATTTCAAAGAGGACGCCTTTGACGTTCCTGTCGATAAATACGTGTGCGAAAAGGGGGTTTACGGCTTTGGAAAATAATGCGGACAAGCGTTTGAAATTCCTGTACGAGGTCAAAGATATGCTTGCGGGCGCGGCGTTTCCGCTTATGTTGCAGCTTATTTTAAGCGTTTCTTTCATAGGCATGGCGACCGCCATTACGGAGGACTTTGCGCTGTCCGTGGTAATGCTTATTGTGGGCGAGATTTTACTCTGCGCAGCGTATGTGATTTTCGGCAGGCAGAACGGCATAACCGCCGTAAGAAAGCTTGTGGTGCAGGCAAAAAAGCGGGATATAGGCACGGCGGACAAGCAGGCGCTGTGCGGTACGGGCGAATATTCGGCGTATAAGGGCTTTTTGATAGGCTTTATAACCTGTATTCCGTACGCTTTGGTCCAGCTTATTGAGCTTTGCGCGCACAACAACTTCTGTTACTTCCTTCTGCAATACGTTTTCGGCTGGGCTGCAATACCTTTTACCTACGCAAATCTTTCGGGTTGGCTGAATTTTTTATGGATAATTCTCCCCACAGCCGTGCACGGCGTAACATACGTTATGGCCGCGCACAGGGAATGGGCGAAACAGCGCGAAATCGCGTCGAGGCAAATCGTTAAGGAAGAAAAGGATAAAAAATGAGGATTATAAGCGGCAAATACCGCTCTTTGACGCTCGCGGAGTTTAAGGGCGGAGATATCCGCCCCACAGCCGACAGGGTGAAGGAGAGCCTTTTTAATATAATAGCCGCGCATGTGCCGTCTGCACGTGTTCTCGACCTGTTCTGCGGAAGCGGCGGGCTGGGGCTCGAATGTATTTCGCGCGGGGCGGCGGAAGTCGTTTTCAACGATTTTTCACTCGACAGCATTGCCGTTCTCAAAAAAAATCTCGCGCGGTTAAAGGGCGAGGAAAATTACGAAATTTTCAATATGGATTTTGCGGATTGTCTGAATAAGTTGTCGGGTTCGTTCGGCTTGATTTTTTTGGACCCGCCTTACAAGCAGGAATCGGGCGTGCGCGCGCTTGAAATCATTGCCCGCAAAGGGCTTTTGGCAGAGGACGGCATAGCCGTTCTGGAACGCGACAGACCTTTTTCGGGCGAAATCCAAAAGCTTTCTTTATACGACGAACGCAAATACGGAATAACTTATCTCAGTTTTTTCAGACTGAAAGGTGAAATATGAAAAGGTGCGTGTTTTCGGGCACTTTCGACCCCCCTACGACGGGTCATAAAAAAATTATAGAAACCTGCCTTGCCCTATTTGACGAGGTGGTGGTCGCCGTGATGATAAACACCTGCAAAACGCCTTTGCTTTCCGAAGAACAGCGTAAATTTCTGCTTGAAAAGCTGTTCGAAAACGAAAAACGTGTGCGCGTGGAGATATTCGAAGGCGCGGCGGTGGATATTCTTGAAAAGGAAAACACCCCTTTTTATGTGCGCGGAGTGCGCAACACGATAGATTTCGAATACGAAAACGCCAATTTTTTCGCAAACAAAAAGTTGAAAAAGGACATAATAACGCTGTACGTTCCCGCCGAACAGGACAGCCTGCAAATAAGCTCTACCCTCGTGAAAAATTCGGTTAAATTCAAAAAGGCGTATGCCGATTACGTGCCGGCGGAAATTTTAAAGGACTTCGAGCAAATGCTGCGCGCCGTAAAGCGCGGGGAGGGAGATAATGTTTGAAAAACAGCTGAAAATTCCCGAACCCGGGGAAGTGATAAACGAGGCGCCCCTGCCCGAAATCCTTAAAAAAATCAAGGCGGAGCGCGACAAACTTATCGCCGACGTAATCACGGGCAAAAGCGATAAAATGCTTGTAATAGTCGGACCGTGCTCCGCGCACGAGGCTGCGCCCGTGCTGGATTACGTAGAGCGCCTCGGCAAGCTTAATTTAAAAGTCAAGGATAAGCTTGTGCTTGTGCCAAGGGTATATACGGGCAAACCGCGCACCCGCGGCGTGGGATATATGGGCATGTTTTCGCAGCCCGACCTTACCAAATCGCAGGATATACCCAAAGGGCTTAAAGCCATGCGCGAGCTGAACTTAAAGGTCATAGAGGTTAGCGGGCTTACCGCCGCGGACGAAATGCTGTATCCCTCGGACGTGCATTATATAGAGGATTTGCTTTCTTACTTTGCCGTGGGCGCGCGTTCCTCGGAGGACCAGCTTCACCGCTGCGTGGCAAGCGGATTAGACGTGCCCGTCGGCATAAAAAATCCTACGGGCGGTTCTTTGGAGGCGATGCTTAATTCCGTTTTCGCCGCTCAGAGCGGACAGATTTTCAAATTGAACGGCT
This sequence comes from uncultured Clostridia bacterium, assembly GCA_947628555.1. Taxonomy (GTDB): domain Bacteria; phylum Bacillota; class Clostridia; order Christensenellales; family Borkfalkiaceae; genus Coproplasma. The sequence goes on from CANRAI010000056.1 coordinate 5,739, forward strand.
GGCAGGTCGCAACGCATGGCAATCCGCTTGCCCATTCCATTCTCCGCGGCGCGTCTGACGGGTGCGGTAACGATACGCCCAACTTTCATTATGAAACGGTGATGAAGGTTGCGGAAGGCTATAAAAAAGCGGGACTGAAAAATCCCGCCGTGATAATAGACGCCAACCACTCGAACAGCGGCAAAAAATTCAAAAGCCAGATACGTATCTGCGGCGAAGTTATGCTAAACCGCGGTTACGACGCGGATTTCAAAAAGATAGTCAAGGGCTTTATGATAGAAAGCTTTCTTGAAGAGGGCTGCCAGACGGAGGACGTAGTTTACGGCAAATCCATAACCGACCCCTGCCTCGGCTGGGAAGATACCGAAAGACTTCTTTTGGATATTGCGGAAAAAGCGTAAAGGTATTTCGGCATTATCAAAGTTTTCGTATTATTAAAAAGGACTGCATTTTTTAAAAGCGCGGTTTTATAGAGTCAATAAAAACGTTAAAAGGAAGCATAAAACTCCCTGCGCGAATTTTATAAGAATAAATTTAATCGGGCGCACGCCCGTTTTCGTAAGGTAGCTTAATTGCTGCAATAAAATAGAAAGTCCGCCGAACGTAATTATAAATCCCGCAACCGCTCCTTTCAAAGGCGACGCGCTTTCGGCAAGAAAACGGCAGCCCGTAGTGGCTTCGGCAAGCCCCATACACAAAGCTTTTGCCGCTTTTTCTTCCATAAACAGCTTTAAAAAGCTTTCCGCGGGCAAAAATATATTAAAGTCCTGCAAAAATTGCGCCGCTACGTAGAAAAAGGCAATAAATCCGCCCGCTACGGCTACGGAAACCGTCGTGCCGTAAAAAACGTTGTATAAAAGGTTTTCGTCATTCAGTTTCGCAGGCGGGGGCGCGGGGCGGCTTTTCGGTCGGAAACGGCAGTATATAAGCGTGAAAATAATCGCAGACAACGCGTGCGCTATAAAGATTTTAACGCCGAGAATTTTATCTCCGAACATCTTATATCCCACGCTGCCGAGAATAAACAGCGGCCCCGAAGTCGAGCAAAGGGGGGCAAGCTTGTCGCAGTCCTCGCGCGTAAGCGCGCCGTTGTCGTAAAATTCGGCTATCATTCTGCTCCCCGCGGGATATCCCGAAAGTATTGATAAAACAAAACATACCGCCGCGTTCTGCGGAAGATTTAGTTTGTTAGTCAGTTTTTTCAGCGGAAGCGAGGCTTTATCCGCCATTCCAGTCTTTATAAAGATAAGCGAAATTACAATAAACGGAAAAAGCGACGGCAGTACACATTCCGCCCATAAAGCGAAACCCTGAAAGCAGCAGTTTACGTATCTTTCGGGGAAAATAATTATTGCCGCGCCGAAGCATAACAAAAGAACGCACAGCGCGGCGTATCCGATTTTTTTCAAAGCCATACTTATTTTTATTTCTTTCGGAGGTTTGTTATGAGTAAAACATTGGGACTTGCCCTCGGCAGCGGCGGCTCGCGCGGGATATGCCACGCGGGCGTGCTTTTCGCGCTGGAAGAGGCGGGCATAAAACCCGATTTCATAGCAGGTTGCTCGATGGGCGCGGTCGTGGGCGGTTGCTACGCTTCGGGAATGTCCGCCGAAAAAATACGCGATATCGCGCTTCAATTAAAGGCGCGCGACCTTATAGATATAGGACCGGGCGTAGTTTCGAGAATGTCTGTGCTGCGCTCTAAAAAGTTGGAAGAATTGCTGGGCGAATATTTCGGAGACATAAAAATAGAGGATATGAATATCCCTTTCCGCTGCGTCGCTACCGACCTGATTTCAGGCAAACTGCACGTTTTCGAAAGCGGGCAGGCCTCCGTTGCTGTACAGGCTTCGAGTACGATACCCTGCGTTTTTAAACCCGTGGAACTTGACGGTAAATTGCTTATAGACGGCGGGTGCCTTTGCCGCGTTCCCGCAAAGCAGGTCAAGGAAATGGGCGCGGACGTGGTTATAGCCGTTGACGCGCTCGTAAACACTTATGAACCCGCCGACAAGGTGGAAAACATATTATCTCTTGTTTTGCGCGTGTTCGATATAATGGACAGCCAACAGACGGCAATGCACGCCTTGCTGGACGGCAATACCGCGGACATAGTGCTAAAACCCGAAATCAAGGGAATGAGCCAATATCAGATAAAGGATATGGACAGGGCTTTCGACGAGGGCTACAATCTCTGCAAGGAAAATATAGACAAAATCAAAGAGTTGCTATTATAGACCTAA
>CANRAI010000057.1 GCA_947628555.1 uncultured Clostridia bacterium
CCTGCGGTCAGGTAGGATATCAATCCCAAAAGCGCATAGCTCTTTTTGATAAGGCGGTTTAAGCCGCTTTCTTCCAACCCCAGCTCCTTTAAAAATTCATCGGCTTCTTCGGGCGGCATTTGGGAAAGTTCTTCCTCGGTCTTGGCGCAAATCACAAGCACCTCGCTGCCCTCGGCGGCCGCGTAATCCTTTACGGCTTTAACAAGCGGTATGTCGTCCTCGGGTTTGCCCATGTCAAATTCCGAAATATTCGCGGCATAAATAACGGGCTTCGCCGTGAGCAGAAACAGATTTTCAAGCAACGGTTTTTCTTCGTCGGTACATTCGAAAAGCCTGGCGGGCTTTTCCTCGCTTAAAAACTTTTCCAACTTTTCCAAAAACGCGTATTCAGCCGCGGCTTCTTTATTAGAACCGCCCCTCGCGACGTTTCTGATTCTGTCCTGCCGCTTATTCACAGCCTCGATATCGGCGAGAATAAGCTCCAAAGTAATCGTCTTTATATCGTCAACGGGGTCGATTTTGTTGTTTACGTGGGTAATATTCGCGTCCTCGAAACAGCGTACCACATGCACTATCGCGTCACATTCGCGGATATGGGAAAGGAATTTGTTTCCCAGACCTTCGCCTTGCGACGCGCCTTTTACAAGTCCCGCAATATCCACAAATTCAACAATGGCGGGAGTGACTTTTTTGCTTGAATATAGCGCGGCAAGCTTGTCCAGACGTTCGTCGGGCACGCTGACTACTCCGACGTTCGGCTCTATTGTGCAAAAAGGATAATTTGCGGCTTCCGCACCCGCGTGGGTTATGGCGTTAAACAGGGTGGATTTGCCTACGTTGGGCAATCCGACTACACCTAATTTCATGATGACTTCCTTTAAATCTTTTTACAAAATTATAATATAATTTGAATAAAAATCAAAACGAATAGCGGCTTAACTTGCCAAAATTTTATGCTTGTGTTAAAATATTACCGTTTTAAAGGAATTTTATGGACTATAAAAAATATATTTCCGAAAAAATCAAACTCGACGGCGTTACGCAACAAGAAATTTACGCCGCTATCGCGCTTCCGCCCAACTCGGAAATGGGCGATTATGCGCTGCCCTGCTTCAAATTTGCAAAAATTTTAAGGAAAAGCCCCGTATCTATTGCGGAAGAACTTAAAAACGCCTATCAAACGGACGGCGTAGTAAGCGAGGTTTCCGCGGTTAACGGCTATCTTAACTTCAAAGTGAACAAGTCGGGGCTTGCCGACGGAGTAATCGGCAGGATTTTGAAAGAGGGCGACCGCTATGGCTCGTCCGATACGGGCGTGGGCAAAACCATCTGCATAGATTATTCTTCGGTGAATATCGCCAAGCCATTCCACATAGGGCATCTTTCAACGACCGTAATCGGCGGGGCTCTGTATAAAATTTATAAATTTCTCGGATATAACGTGGTCGGAATAAACCATTTAGGCGACTACGGAACGCAATTCGGCAAATTGATTTCGGCTTACAAGCGGTGGGGAGTTAGGGAAGAAGTCGAAAAGGGCGGAATCCACGCCATAAACGATTTATACGTGCGTTTCAATAACGAGGCGGACGAGGCTATGCAGGAAGAAGCGCGCGAGAATTTCCGACTGATTGAAAACGGAGATAAGGAAGCGAACGAGCTTTTCGATTGGTTTAAATCTTTGACGCTAAGCTACGTAAACAGCATTTACGATAAGCTGAATATCACTTTCGACAGCTATGCCGGCGAGCGCTTTTATACGGATAAAATGCAGCCCGTTATCGACGAACTTCGCGAGAAAAATCTTTTGAAAGAGAGCGAGGGCGCGCAAATTGTCGATTTGGAGCCCTACGGAATGCCTCCGTGCCTGATTTTGCGCTCGGACGGCGCTTCGCTTTACGCTACGCGCGATTTGGCCGCGGCTCTCTATCGCAAAAAGACATACGATTTTTATAAATGCCTGTACGTCGTCGCATACCAGCAAAATCTGCATTTCAAACAGATTTTCAAGGTGCTTGAACTTATGGGCAAGGATTGGGCGAAAGACCTTGTCCACGTGGCGTACGGTATGGTTTCGCTGGAAGACGGCGCAATGTCAACAAGAAAAGGCAAAGTCGTATGGCTTGAAGACGTGATTTCCAAATGCATTGAAAAGGCTTACGCCGTAATTGACGAGAAAAATCCCGAACTCGAAAATAAGAAGCAGACGGCGGAAACAGTCGGTTTGGGCGCGGTCATTTTCAGCGCGCTGTATAACAATAAAATCAAAGATATCGTCTTTTCGTACGACAAAGTGCTGTCATTCGAAGGCGAAACCAGCGTCTATGTGCAATACACTTGCGCACGCGCAAATTCCGTGCTTTTAAAAAGCGGAAACTTAACGTTTGACTATGGAAATTATGCTCCTAACGCGCAGGAATCGGAGGTCGTCAAGGAGTTGGCGGCTTTCCCGGACGCGCTTTTGAACGCGGCGGAAAAATACGAGCCTTCCTATGTCGCCCGATATGCCGTCAATCTTGCGCAGAAATACAACAAGTTCTATATCGATTGCAAAATACTTACGGCGGAAGGGGACGCTAAGGCGTTCAGGCTCGCCTTGACGAAAGCAACTTTGCAGACGCTTAAAAACGCTTTGTCTGTTTTGGGAATAGGCGTGCCCGATAAAATGTGATATGAAAAAAGCCGTAATATTTGATTTGGACGGAACCCTTCTTGACACTCTGCCCGATATTCATATCGTTTTGAACAGTTGCCTCGCGGAATTTTCGCTTCCCCTGTTAAGTTATGAAACTACCAAAAGATTCGTTGGCAACGGCGCGAAAAAATTAGTCGAAAGAGCGGTGGGGGAAAGAGCGGAACTTTCTGAAAAGGTTTATGAATTGTACTTTGAAAGGTTTTCAAATTGCGACAATTCGCACACGAAGCTTTTTCCGTATGAAGGGGAAATGCTGAAAAAATTCAAAGAGGCGGGGCTGTCGCTTGCCATAATCACTAACAAGCCTCAGCGCGCAACAGACAAAGTTTATGCCGAATATTTGGGAGATTTTGGCTTTAACATAGTACTTGGTCACACAGAGCACTACCCTTTGAAGCCGAATCCCGCTTCAACGGAGGCGATTATAAGCAAATTGAACGTTAAAAAAGGAGACTGCGTTTTCGTTGGCGATGGAGAAACGGATATCCTTACGGCACGGGCGGCGGGCATAAAATGCGTCTCCGCGCTATGGGGATACAGAACCCGTGAAGAGCTTACGGCAGCCGGCGCGACGGATTTTGCGGAAAATTTCCGCGCGCTCGAAAGATACGTTTTAGAATAATTTTCCATAAATTTTCGTTTTTCTGTTGTATCTTTTTTGGGGTTATGATATAATCAATATATAAAAATTAAAATATCAGGAGTGATTCAACTATGAAAAGATGTGTTGTTTGCGGTGAAATCGTAGAGGACGACGTAGAAGTTTGCCCTGTTTGCAAGGCTAAAAAATTCGAACCGGTCGAAGAGGGTAAAAAAGCTGCTTATGCTTGCGAGCATGTGATTGGCGACGGCGTTGTCGAGGATAAGGAAATTATGGACGGATTGCGCGCTCATTTCAACGGTGAGTGCACAGAGGTGGGAATGTATCTTGCTATGTCAAGGGCGGCTGAAAGAGAGGGCTATCCCGAAGTTGCCGAGGCTTTCAAGCGCTACGCTTATGAAGAGGCGGAGCATGCCGCAAAATTTGCCGAGCTTCTGGGCGAAGTGGTTACTCCTTCCACAAAGAAGAACCTTGAACTCCGCGCGGCGGCGGAAGCCGGCGCTTGCGAGGGCAAGCTTGCAATAGCAAAGCGCGCAAAGCAGCTCGGCTACGACGCTATTCACGATACTGTACACGAGATGGCGAAGGACGAGGCTCGTCATGGCGCAGGTTTTGCCGGACTATTGAAGAGATACTTCGGCAAATAATTCAAACGGTAAAAAATTTGATAAACAAAACCGCGACCGAAACTTTTCGGTCGCGGTTTCATATTATGAATATATAAGCAAGGGGGAAAACCCTTGCTGAAACTTACGATAAAGGAACGATGTACAATATGTGTAATAATTGTAACAACAACTGGCCCGGGCTTTTGAATCTGTTATCGGGTCGTTCTTCCTGTTGCTGTGGCAACGGTTGTTCTTGCGGAAATGCGTGCAACCGCTGCGGAAACAACAATAACTGCGGTTGCTACGACGCTTATTACGCCGCTCAATATGCTTTGACAAGTAATTGCGGTTGTAATTCCTGCAATTCCTGCAATTCCTGTAATTCCTGCGGTTGTGGCTGCGGCTGCGGAAATAACAACGGTATAAGCCCTGCAAGCGCAAATATAGCGAACAACGGCAATACCGTTTTCTGGAACGGGAATTTCTGGGGTTGCAGTTCCTGCGGCAATAACCGCTCGGGCTGCGGTTGCAATTCCTGCGGTAATAACCGCTCGGGCTGCGGTTGCAACTCCTGCGGCAATAATCGCTCGGGCTGCGGTTGCAACTCCTGCAATTCCTGCAACTCCTGCGGCTGCAATTTTTGATTGAAGCCTTAATTACGGGCGCCCCTTTAAGGGGCGCTTTTTTGTATATGAAAGAGAAATTTGATTAAAATAAATACTATGAAAAAGTGGGCGTTGAAAGTGCGTGAAGTAATTAAATTCTATACCGACAGGCGATTTTCGACAATAGCGGGCACGCTTGTATATTTTCTGCTTATGAGCCTTGCGCCGTTCATCGTCTGGCTGTCGCTGCTTTTGGGCAGCGCAAATCTGGAACAGTTTTTGATTAATCCGCTGTTTGAGCCGCTTGCGCCCTTTCTAACCTATCTTAAAAATTCCGCGCAGACTGCGGCTAGCGGGGCGGGGATAATTCTTCTGGCGACATCGCTGTATTCGTCAACGAATTTTTTTTATCACCTGAGGCGTAGCGGCGAAATAGTTTACGAAAGCGAGAGGGTGAAAGGGGGAATAAGGCTGCGGGCGATATCGGCGTTGCTGATAATTTTAACCATTCTTGCAATCGCCTTTCTCGCCGCCGTGACAGTGACGGGCAGGTGGATTATGCAGACGTTTATGCCCGCCATTCTCTGCGATATAATTTCGGTAATCTTCACCGCTTTTCTGACCTTTTTTATAGTGGTTTTATTGAATTTATTCTCATGTCCGTTCAGACTGAATGTCGGCGAAGTGCTGCCCGGCAGCCTTATCACGACGGTTCTTTGGATTATATTCGTCGTCGGTTTTGCAGTGTATATCCGCTTTGCTTCGCCCGGCAAGCTTTACGGCGCAATCGCCTCGGTAATCGTATTCTTGCTGTGGTGTTATTTTATGATGTGCTGTTTCGTAATAGGAATGATAAAAAACGGTTCGGATATGAAAAAACGGCAATATAAAAAACTGTTTTAGAAAAACAATAAATACGGAAATCGTTTTAATTCCCGCCGTTTCCGTAGGAATGACGGCTATGGTCAAAAAACGTAATATTTAAGCGTATAATTAAGCGTATAATAAAGCTTAATAATTAAGCGCCGCCCGCATGTAAAGCGGGCGGCGCTTGACCGATAATTATGTCATTTTCAGTCTTAATACTTAATTGCGCAGCCGGCAGCAAGCGCGCCGGGTCCAATATGGACGGATACGCTTAAAGAGAGGGGGTTTACAAATGTAAACTCAACGTTCGGGAAGGTCCGTTTTAATTCTTCCTTAAATTTTTCCGCCTCGGCAAAGTTTTCGGTGTGCGCTACCGCCATCGTCATCTTGCCCGCGTCAACGATATCTTTGAATCTCGTTTCAAAATCGTGCTTTAATGCGTTGATGATTTCCGTCTTTGCGTCTGCGAGCTTTCTGACTTTTTTGAACGCGTCAAGCTTTTCGCCCTGGATTTGCAAAACGGGTTTTATCTTAAAAAGCGTGCCTATCATTGCGGCGGCGGGAGTAAGCCTTCCGCCCTTTTTAAGATATTTCAGCGTGTCAACCATAATGTATATGGAGGACAGCATCTTCGTTTCCATCAGCCAGTCGTGAATTTCTTTTGCGCTTTTGCCCTCGCGCGCCATTTTAAGCGCGTCCATTACGCTCTGGCGCTGTGTTATAGAAACTCGCTGGTTATCTACGACCCATACCCTGTCTTTAAATTCTTCTTCCGTTTTAGAAAGATGAAGGGTAGTGTGGCAGGTTTCGGAAAGTCCGCTCGACAAAGGAATATACACGATTTCATCGTAGGTCTTTAAAACGTCGCGCCAAAGTTCGCTTACCGCGGCGGGCGCGGGCTGAGATGTGGAAACATTTGCGTCGGCTTTAAGCTTTTCATAGAATTGCTCTTGCGTAAGCGTAATGTCCTCATGATATGTCTCGTCATCGATGAGAACAGGAGTGGAAGCTACGAAAATTCCAAGTTCTTTGGCTTCTTTTTGAGTGATACCGCTGTTGCTGTCGGTGATTACTGCTACTTTCATTCTATCTCTCCATGTATTGAAATCGGTATAATTATAAAAGTTTATAGGGAAATAGTCAACAAAATTAAGCGTATTGTCGAAAAATAATTATATTTCCGCTATGGCTTCGATTTCTACAAGCGCGCCTTTGGGAATATCCTTTACTGCAACGCAGCTTCTTGCGGGCTTGCCCGTGAAATATTTTTCGTAAACTGCGTTAAATTCCGCGAAGTCGGCAATGTTGGCAAGGAAGCACGTGGTTTTGATTACCTTGTCGATTGAAGTGCCCGCCGCTTCAAGAAGCGCAGCTACGTTTTTGCATGATTGATGGGTCTGTTCAGCAACGGTTTTTCCTTCGATAGCGGAAGTTGCGGGGTTTACGGGAATCTGGCCCGAGCAGTACACGATGTTTCCTACGATTTTAGCCTGCGAATAAGGGCCGATTGCCGCGGGTGCGGCTTTTGTTTCTACGGTTTTCATTTTAATTATCTCCTTATATTATAAAATTTTAAATCCTTGCGATGTAAGTTCGTTCTTGATTTTTTCGATATGCTCGAAGTTTTTGGTTTCGAGGTTTAGCCTTAAAAGGCAGCAGTTGATTGCAGAGCCTTCCGCCGAGCGCTCGTGAATGGCGCTGATAATATTTCCGCCGCAACGGGCTATTATAGAGGTGACGTCGGTAAGCTGTCCCGGTCTGTCCATAAGTTCAAGGGTGAGGGAGCAGCTTCTGCCCGACATAAGAAGTCCGCGGTTGATTACGCGGGAAAGAATGGTTACGTCGATATTGCCTCCCGAAATAAGGCAGCATACCTTTTTGCCTTCGAGGTCGGGGATTTTCTTGAACATAACGGCTGCAAGCGCCGCCGCACCCGCGCCTTCGGCGACGGTTTTCTGTTTTTCGATAAGCGCGAGGATAGCCGCCGAAATTTGGTCGTCGGTTACGGTGACCATGCCGTCAACGTTTTTCGAAATAAGTTCGTATGTAAGCGTGCCCGGTTCTTTTACGGCTATACCGTCGGCGATTGTGGCGACGGATTTCAGGTTTTCTATTTTTCCTTTCTTAAAGGAGTTTACCATGCTTGCCGCGCCGGCAGCCTGAACGCCGTAAACCCTTATATTAGGATTAAGCGACTTTACCGCAAAGGAAATTCCCGCAAGCAGACCGCCGCCGCCGACGGGAACGACGATTATATCCACGTCTTTCATCTGTTGAAGAATTTCAACGCCTACCGTGCCCTGTCCCGCGATTACGTCCTCGTCGTCGAAGGGGTGGATAAGGGTGTAGCCGTACTCGTTTTTAAGTCTTTCGGCTTCGTTGTGCGCGTCGTCGTAAACGCCGGGAACAAGAATTACTTCCGCGCCGTAGCCGCGCGTCGCCATAACCTTTGAAATGGGCGCGCCTTCGGGCATGCAGATT
>CANRAI010000058.1 GCA_947628555.1 uncultured Clostridia bacterium
TCGGCTTTGGACTGTTCCTCGTGGCAGAAAACCTTTATTACCTTCTGCCCGTTCATCATTTCCTCTATAAAGCCCTCTGTGCGTGCGATGGCGCGCTGCTGTCCGAGGAAATATTTTCCCGCTCCTCCGCCCACGACTTTGGTTATGAACAGGATAAGGGCGATGCCCGCGATAACTATAAGCGTAAGCCATATACTGTAATAAAGCATTATAGCAAGCACGGTAACGCACATTACGACGGAGGTCAGAAGCTGGGGCAGCGATTGGGAAATCATCTGGCGCAGAGTATCTATATCATTTGTGTAATAGCTCATTATCTCGCCGTGGGTATGCGTGTCGAAGTAACGTATGGGCAAATCCTGCATTCCGTTGAACATTTGGCTGCGCATCTTCTTCAAAAATCCCTGCGTGATAATCGCCATAAGCTGCTTATCCACCGCGCCCGCGGCAAGGGACAGCGCGTAAAGTCCTATCAGAATCAGCATAGTCCTTATTACCTCGCCGCCGTATTCCGCCCACGTCACGGCTTCGCCCGCCGCTCTTGCGCTTTCCGCGCCTTCAAGCACAGTATAAATATTGCCCATAAACAGGGCGGGAAGCGCGCTGACTACCGCGTTGAACAATATCAGAAGCAGCGTGAACGTCATCATTTTGGGATAATAATGGAAAAGCGATTTCATCGTTCTTCCGAAAGTGCCCTTGGGCGCTTTCATTGCGGGATGTTTACTCGGCATTTGCTTCACCCCCATTGTTCGCAAAATCAGTGGGCTCGGCCGCTTTACCGCCCTTGTTCTGCGTATTATAAACTTCCGTATATATGGCGTTTGCGCCCAGCAACTCTTCGTGCGTGCCGACGGCGTCGATTCTGCCGTTATCCATTATTATAATTCTGTCCGCGTCCTCCACCGACGAAGTGCGCTGGGCAATTATGATTTTCGTCGTCGAAGGTATGTAATCGCGGAACGCCTTTCTTATAAGCGCGTCCGTATGGGTATCCACTGCGGAAGTGGAGTCGTCGAGAATTAGAATCTTCGGCTTTTTTAAAAGGGCGCGCGCGATACAAAGGCGCTGTTTCTGGCCGCCCGAAACGTTTGTGCCGCCCTGCTCTATGTGGGTATCGTATTTATCTGGGAACGTCTGTATAAATTCGTCCGCCTGCGCAAGCTTACATGCCGCGACTATTTCCTCGTCGGTGGCGTCGGGGTCGCCCCAGCGCAGATTTTCCTTTATGCTGCCCGAAAACAGCTCGTTTTTCTGCAAAACAACTGCGACCTGGTTTCTGAGCGATTCGAGGTCGTATTCCCTTACGTCGCGGGAGCCGACCTTAACGGAGCCTTCGGTCACGTCGTAAAGCCTGGAAATAAGATTCACAAGCGAGGTCTTGGAAGAGCCCGTACCGCCTATTATACCTATCGTTTCGCCCGATTTGATGTGCAGGTTTATGTTTTCCAACACATACTTCTCCGCCTTTGCGGAATATTTGAAGCTTACGTTGTCGAAATCGATAGAACCGTCCTCAACTTCGTGTATGGCGTTTTCGGGGCTGTGAAGGGTGCTTTCTTCCTGCAAAACTTCGCAGATACGTCTGCCGCTTTCAATGGACATTGTAACCATGGCGAATATCATGGAAAACATCATAAGCGACATTAAAATCTGCATGCCATAGACGATAAGCTGTGAAATCGATTCCGAATTAAGGCTTGCGCCGAAGCCCACGGGCACGTTTTCGAGAATGAGATAAGAGCCCAAAAAAAGCACCGAGGAAAGGACTCCGTAAAAGAAAAACTGCATTACGGGGTTGTTCCAGGCGAGGATTCTTTCGGCTTTCGTAAAGTTTACCTGCAATTCCGTTGCGGCTTTGTCGAATTTTTTCTTCTCATATTCCCCTCTTACATACGACTTGACGACGCGTATTCCCTTTACGTTTTCCTGTATGGATTCGTTCAGGTCGTCGTACTTGCGGAACAGCCGTCTGAAAAGCGGCAGAGTTTTCCACATTATCAAAAGAAGGATTGCCGACAGAGGAAAGATTACGGCGACGAAAATCCAGGCGATGTTCCCGCCCATGACGAAAGCCATGACGGCGGAGAAAATCATCATAAGCGGGCTGCGTATAGCCGTGCGGATTATCATCATAAACGCCAGCTGTACGTTGTTGACGTCCGTAGTCATACGCGTAACAAGCGAAGACGTAGAAAATTTATCTATGTTCTCGAAAGAAAAATCCTGCACCTTGTAATACATATCTTTGCGCAGATTTTTCGCAAATCCCGCCGCCGCCTTTGCGCAGAAAGCGCCCGCAAGAGCACCGCAGGCAAGCGACGCCAAGGACATTAAGACGAGAATGAGCGCATACTGTCCTATGCCGAGGGACTGCCATGAACTCCAAGCGCCCCAAAGAACCACTCCTCTTTTTATAGAACTGACGAGTTCGGCGATGACAAAGGGCAAAAGACATTCCAAAATTACTTCAATAGACACAAAAAAGGGCGTTAAAAGGGTAGGAAATTTGTACTCCCTTACGCTTTTAATCAAAGTCTTTATCATTTACTCACCAAAATACTTAATGAACAAAATTATAGTATCATATTTTTTTATTGTCAAACTTATTACCGAACAGTAAAAAAAAATTTATGTGAAAATGTTTATCTAAAAAAAATTAGCAAGTCCACCCTTTTTTGCTTGCTATGAAAATTTTGTTGTGCTATAATTTCACAGTAATTTGGATTTCGGCTGGTTTCCGCCAATCTTATTAACGAAGAAACAACTTATTCGCGCGTACGGAAAACGGATTAATTCCGAGGCTTAAAACGGACGTATCCGTAATGTCGGAGCGATTGCACCAAAAATTAGTTTTAACATTTTCGGTGCGAACGAAGAAATTTAATACGGCCCTGTGGTCAAGCGGTTAAGACGGAGCCCTCTCAAGGCTCAATCCCGGGTTCGATTCCCGGCAGGGTCACCAATAAGTAACAAAGTCGAACCCTCAACTTAATGAGGGTTCGACTTTGTTTTTATGGCTTAAAGCCGTGCAGAACAAATCTGCACGGCTTTTCTCGTTTAGTTTGATGTAACTGTCAATCTAATATTGCAAAGCTCCCTATTGTATCTGCAAGAAATTTTTCGCGCTATGATTTCAGCACAAAATTGATACAAATTGAACTCCGCTTAATCTTCGTCGTAGTAAAAATGTTTTCCGCCCTTTTTATCCTTATAGGCTATTACAGTGGAAAGATTTACGTTTTCCGCGCTTTTGAAGATATTCTGTTCTATTTCGGGGTCTTCCTTTGCAAGCCGTGCAATAAGCTCCTTCGTCTTTTTGCGCTTGGAACCCGTGTTCGAGGTTTTGCAGGATTCCGAAGTGCACGTATCGGTGAATTTGCAGGCGCACTGTATGAATTGCAGCCCGTAATAATCTCTCCACGCCTTTATGTCGGCTTCGCGGATAAGATACATGGGGCGTATAAGCCTCATCCCCTCGAAATTCGCGCTGTCTATTCTGGGCATCATAGTCTGCATCTGCCCGCCGTAAAGCATGCCCATGAGAATGGTTTCTATCACGTCGTCGTAATGGTGTCCGAGGGCGATTTTGTTGCAGCCCAGCTCCTTCGCCTTAGCGTAGAGATGCCCGCGTCGCATACGCGCGCATACATAGCAGGGAGATTTTTCTATATTGAAAACGTTTTCGAATATGTCCGTTTCGAAAACCGTTATCGGAATATTCAGAAGTTTTGCGTTGCGCTCTAAAATCTCCCTGTTCTCCCTGCTGTAACCCGGATCCATGACCAGGAAAACAAGTTCGAACGGGAATTTGTTGTGTCGCTTCAATTCCTGAAAAAGTTTCGCCATAAGCATGGAATCCTTGCCGCCCGAAATACAGACGGCGATTTTGTCGCCCGGCTCCACCAGCCTGTACTCCACTATCGCCCTGGCGAATTTGGAAAACAGCTTTTTTGAGAATTTTTTGCGCAGCCCTTCCTCGATTTCCGAAGCCGTGTCCCGCGAAAAATCGGAAATGTGCGTTTTCAGCCATTCGGCATATCCCCCTTTCAGGTCGTATGCGTCATAGCCCTTTTCACACAGCTTTTCCGCTATCTCTCCGCTTATAATTCCGCTGCGGCAGCAAACGAGAATCTTTTTGTTTTCAGGAAACTCTTCAAAAAAAACTTTTTCCGCGGGCACGTTAATAGAACCCGGTATATGCCCATAGGAAAAAGAATCCCCGTCGCGCACGTCAACGACGATAAATTCGTCCGCGTTCATCCGCGGAAGTTCGGCTACCGTAATCTCACCCACTCGCGCACCTCTGCACATATTATAGAGCACGGTCGGGATTAAGTCAACCTTAACGCAGCCATATCGGCGCGCAAACGAGCATATAAATAATCTGTGGAAAGGCGCGCGGACTCAAATTTGCCATTTTATATCTCTGTTGCGGCGGCAGTGACGCTGACCTTAGCGGTGATAATCTGCACCGCTTCCTGCGGGAGCGCAAAAATCAATTTCAAATGCGCTTTCTATCTTGTATGCTATTCGGTTGAGGACAACTCCCTTTCGGCGGACGCAATTTCAGACGGCGTATCGGGCTTCGGCGGTGCGGGCTACGTTTTCGAGTACTGCGGAGATTTTTACGTGACAGTGGCGTGCTATTACAAAGAAAACGACGCCGTGCGTGTGCAGAGAAGTCTGCTGCGGCGGGGGCTTCAATGCTTTGTGCTGACCGCGGAAAGAGACGAATATGCGCCGAAATCCCGCCTTTCCGGGAACAGACAGGCGCAGTACGAGGGCAACCTGAACACACTTTTTTCACTTTCGAAACTGTGCTACGATTGCGCCAACAAACTGGATACGGGCGAATACAACCAAGCCTCTGCGAAGTCCGTTCTCGCGGACGTAGAAAAAAGCCTTAAAGGGCTTAAAACCGCTAATTCCGCCAACTGCTTTTACGAAGAACTGAGAAGGCTTTCCGCCGAATGTTCGGCGGCGGGCGAAGGCTTTGTTTATTCCAGAAATCTGCGCAAACTTCAAACTGCAATCGCCGATACCGTAATAAATATAGATTTGTATTGAATTTAAATTAAATTACCCTGATAATTTCTGTTAAAATTCGGGCATTGGCGGCTTAAATCCGCGGCGGCTGCGCATATTAAGAATATGAACAAACGCATTTCCGCGCTCGCCGCAATTCTTCTTACAGTAGCGCTTTTCGTAACCCTGTTCGGCAATTTTTTCGGAGAACCTTTACTCTCCTTTGCGGACGGCGGTAAGGTGATTTACCTTACTTTCGACGACGGCCCGAGCGACAGGGTCACTCCGAAAATTCTCGACGTTCTGAAAAAAGAAGGCGTGCCCGCAACCTTTTTCATAGTCGGCGCACAGGCGAAAAACAGAAAAGAAGTGCTTAAAAGGGAGCACTCCGAGGGGCACACGCTGGCGGTGCACTCCTATTCGCACAAGTACAGCGAAATTTATTCGTCCCCGGCGGCGCTCCTTAAAGATATAGAGAAGTGCAACGAGACGATTTGCAGCGTTACGGGGGAATTTTCGCATTTTTACCGTTTTCCGGGCGGCAGCTTTACCGTTTCGCCGCAGCTTTTAAGGGCGGTTGCCGAAAGAGGCTATATTTCAGTGGACTGGAACGCCTCTTTCCGCGACAGCGAAATTAAAAACGCCTCTGCCGAGGATTTATACTGCGCGGCAGTGGCGACGGTGGCCAACCCAAAAAAAATAGTTATGCTTGCACACGATTCGACGGACAAGTCAGAAACAGCCGCGGCGCTTGAAAAGGTGATAAAACACTTCAAAAGCTTGGGCTACGAATTTAAAAAGTTTTAAACTCTTTAAGAAGCGGAACCTTACGAAGGCAAAGTTAACCCATTATGAACATTTCATTTTAACCGGTTAAATCCCTTCGGAAAGCCCGCATTATCCTGTTCTCTATGCGGGATACCTGCACCTGCGAAACGCCCAACATTCCCGCAACCTCGCTTTGGGTCATATCGCGGAAATAGCGCAAAATTATTACCTTGCGGTCGCGCTCGGGAAGCCCATCTATCGCCGTCCTGAGTTGAAGAGCGTCAATTATCTCCTCCTGTCTGTCCTCTACGGGCAATTTTTCCAAAAGTTCCTGCCCCTTCTCGTCCTTATAATCGCCGCGCTCGTAAATAGACACGGGCATCCGCGTAGAGCCCATGGTGAACACGACTTCGCTTTCGGGCATATCGAATTCTTTTGAAATTATTTTCAGGCTGGGCTGAGAACCGTGTTCGGAGGCGTATTTTTCCACGAACAGATTTATCTGTTTTGCGCGGTTTTTTATTGCGCGGGACACCTTAATACTGCCGTCGTCGCGCATAAAACGCTTTATCTCCCCCGCTATCATGGGCACGGCGTACGTTGAAAAACGCACTCCGAAACTTTCGTCGAAGCCGTTGATGGCTTTCAAAAGCCCCATGCATGCAAGCTGGTATAAATCGTCGTACTCCACTCCCTTGTTAAGGTAGCGCCGCACTATCGATTTCATTAAGTTTGTATTCATTATCAAAAGCGTTTCTTTTGCGTCCGAATCGCCGTCCTTTGCCCTGCGTATTAAGTCGTTCGTCTCATCGACGTCAAGCATTCTCCACTTCCGGTTTAAAACATTTTGACATATAGACGACCGTGCCTTCGCCCTTTACGGAATTTACGCTGAATTCGTCCATGAAGGTCTGCATTATGGTGAAACCCATGCCGCTGCGCTCGTCGGAAGGCTGCGATGTGTAAAAGGGCTGAACGGCTTTTTCGACGTCCTCGATGCCCTGTCCCGAATCGCTTACCTTTATATGTAATTTGTTATCCTCTATTTCACATTCGACGGTGACAAGCCCCGCCGTATCTCTGTAAGCATGGACGGTGCAGTTCGTAACCGCCTCGGATACGGCGGTTTTTACGTCCGAAAGGTCGGAGAGAGAAGGATTTAACTCCACGCAAAACGCGGCTACCGCGTCGCGCGCAAACGCCTGGTTGCGGGGATAAGAATAGAATTGAAGTTTCAGATAATTTTTGGTCATATACTCCTCTTTATTCGGCTTTGGGGATAAGCGAATATATTCCGCTTAAATTAAGTATTTTGTCCGCGGCGAAGTTGGGCTTTTGGATGAACACGGGAATATTCATTTTCGCCGCCTTTTTGTAGCGGCCGATTAAAAAACCTATGCCCGTAGAATCCATAAACGCCACGCCGGACAGATTTATCACTATTCTTTTAGCCGAAAGATTTTCGTCTATCAGCCTGTCGCAGCGGGCGCGGGCTTCGCGCGAGGAACATTCGTCCATCTCTCCCGCCAAACTGAGGTACAGCGTGTTTGCCTGTAAATACCCCGTGACTGTCATTTTTTACGCTCCGTGGTTTTTTACTGATAATACAGCAAAGAGCGGATAAAAAATTGCGATTTTGTGCAACTTTCTGCAATGTTTTGTCGGTTATTTTTTATCAAAATGTTTATAAAAAAATAGGAAAAAACAGAAAAATTACTTGACAAAACGCTATGGGTATATTATTATATTTAAGCATTGTGCAAGAGGCGATTAACCTTTTTAAGGGACTTTAGCTCAGTTGGTTAGAGCGGTCGGCTCATAACCGATTGGTCCGCGGTTCGAGTCCGTGAAG
>CANRAI010000059.1 GCA_947628555.1 uncultured Clostridia bacterium
TGAGGCTCTATCTCGACTATTTAAGTCAAATTATCTTTGCTGACTTTGCTTTGTGGTACTAATGTACTTCAAAGTTATTGACAGAAACTTTTTTAAATTCGTTTCCTTCTATTCAATTTTTAAGCTTCGTTATCCGACCCAAACAGTCGGCGCTCACCAGCGAGCTTATCTATACTATCACACTTCAAAGGGCTTGTCAACTGTTTTTTGAAAAAATTTTTGAAAATTTTTAAAAACTTTCCGACAGATTTTGCCGTTTGAGGCGCTCTCTCGCACAAAGCCTATCTAAAATAACACAACGAAAAGGCATTGTCAAGCGAATTTTGCAATTTTTTTAAATTTTTTTGCAATTTTGTTTTTGACAATTTTGAAGGCGTTTATACGCTCTATACCCCCGTTTTTTCGCGCTTTCAAAAGAAACTTGACAGCGCGGCCGCTTTATTATATTATTATAATATGTTATAGTCCGCGCGGCGGACCACGTACGCGCGCAAAAGAAGGTGAGATTTATGCTTAAAGCGTTAAGGATAATTTCCTGCGTGCTCGCCGCCGCCGCCGCGGCGGTGGCGGTGCCGATATTTATATTTTTCGACCTGTGGGGGCTTATTCCCGTGGGGCTATGTATAGCGTTCGCCGCGGTTATGTTCATATGCAAATATGAACAGGAAAAAGCCGAACTGAAAAAAAATCCGCCCGCGCCCGAGGGAGACTTTATCACGGGCAGGGTGGGAAAGAACGCGCCCGCCGACGGCGGGGAAGAAACCCATTGAAGCGAGAATAAAATGTCCGATTCAACCTCAAATAAAAGAAGCGCCGCAAAGATTGCCTATACGGCGGCTCTGTGGACGCTTACGGCGGCGGGCTGCGCCGCTTTGGTTTACTGCTTCGGCGGTTTTTCAAAGCTCGCCGAAGTTTTTATCAAACTCTCTCCCGACGACGGACCCGAGGGCGAAGGGCTGGGAATAGTTTTCAGACAGATTTTTCTTATTCTGTCGGGTACGGGTATTGCGGGGTTCTTTATTCCGAGAATTATCGGAGCAATAGGCTTTACAGTAAAATCCGCAAAACGCGCCGAAAAGAAAAACGGATTTATAATCACTTCCGCCGTGCCCTGTATTCCCAACGCCCTACTTTACGCATTATGCGCGTTTTTAAGCTATTATTATTTTGCGGCGGTAAGCGCGGTTTTTATTGTCCTTTCCCTGTGCGAAGCCGCGTTTTTCGCCGCCTCGCTTATAATCGCCTTTACATCGCGAAAACGCGACAAATGATTTTCAGATAAAGCCAAAGAACGACATTATAACGCCGCCTGCCGCGGAATCTCCGCGGCAGGCGGCGTTTAAATTATCGCCTTGAAAATTTCAACCCTCTTCTTCCGTATCGATTTCGTCGAGAAGCTTATTGTATTCGGCGAAAACCGCATCTATAACCCCGTCGTCAAGTTCTATTTCGTATTTGTTGGAGCCGTCGCCGCCCTCGGTAACCTTGAATACCAGCGCTTCGTCGTCCTCCATCCCTTCCAAAAGTTCAACGGGCTGCATTATTGCATAACAACACTTTTCATATTCTATGCTTGCGATTTCGTAAAAATCTATTTCCTCGCCGCTGTCCGCCTGCAAGGTAATTATATCGTCAAGTTCTTCGTCGTCATTCATTATTTCTTCGGACATTTTTCACCTCATAGTTTTTCTATTACAATAATTTTAATATAAGTTCAGTTTTATTATATATTCCGCAGCCGCCGTTGTCAACAAATAACCCTGCGGGCGCAGACAAAATAGCTCCACCGAAGCTCGGAAACCTGCTCTATTTTGGCATAATCGGAGGCGGTGTGCAAAATGTAATTGCCGCCGAGATAGAGCGCGACATGCCCGATTCTCTCTATGCCTTTATTGTTTTTGCGCGAAGCATTGGTAAAAAACATAAGGTCCCCACGTTTCAACTCGCCCTTCTCCACTTCCTTGCCCTGCAATACCTGCGTGCGCGTGTTGACTTGCAAAAGCTTGTCCGCGCCCTTGTAAAATATGTACTGCATAAGCGAGGAACAGTCGAACTCGCCGGCGGTAAATCCTTTTAGAAGCCTGCCGTTGCCGTCGTGATAACGCACCGCGCCATAAACGTAGGGCGTGCCCAGAAGTTTCGTGCCCTCAAAAATGACGGCCTCTATCCGACTGTCGCCTTCCGTTTCCATTTCGACGGGCACGCAGTACTTTTCGGATATATATCCCTTACCGTTCCTGTAACCCGTTTCGACCCATCCGCCCGAACCGCCCAGCCTTGCATACAGCGCGGATTTTTCGGCAACGCCGCGCGCAGAATATCCCGTGCCCGCGCCCGAACGGATATTCACTCCGTCCGCGGTTATTTTTATGTACGATACGGTTTTGGTTTTTTGGGAGACTTTTCCGCCGCTGTCCGCGGGAATGTTCGGACTTTCGGGGGAATCGTCGGTCACGTCTTGCCCGTTGTCGGAAAGAGACCCGTCCAATCCGCCGTCGGGGAATACGTCTTGCCCGCTCTCCGCGAAGTCTTTCGGCGTTCCCCCGCTTTTACCGCCGCATGCGCTTAAAGGTATCGCCGCCGCAAGCGCCGCCGCGGCAACCGCGTAAAGAAATTTCAAATTTTTCATGACTGCATTATAACACGGAAAAAGAGCGCAATCAATGCAAAGATTATGGCAGCTACGGCAAGGAAAACCATAGGGGTAAAATTTCAAGCGACAGTTGCGCAAAGCCGCGTTCCGTGATATAATAGCTGTGATTTAATATGCACATGGCCATGAAAAGAAGATTTTTAACCGCGCTTTTGGCTCTGCTTTTGATTTTTTGCTGTACGGGCGCCGCCTGTTCGGCAAAGGAATCGGTGGAAGGCACATATTTTTTGTTCGTCGGCGGCGAGTATGAAAAAAATTTTTTTTACAAGCTTTACCGTGATAAGTGGTCATATTCAGACGGCTCCGAAGGCAGATTCGAGGTGCGCGAAAACGAAATAATTTTTTACGTTACCCACTACGGCAGGGAAGAAAAATACTTAAAGGGCTCGGTCGGCGGCGGCAAACTGACTGTTCCCGGCCGGGGCGGCACGCTTGAATTTTATATATACGGCTGCGCGCCCGAGGAAGAGCGCGGCGGCATTTCGGACTGGCAAAATCTTGCGGGGCATACCCACGATTGGGGAGAATGGAAAACGGTAGTACCCGCCACCTGCACTACGGCGGGCGTAGAAATGCGGCTGTGCAAAGCCGATAACGCGCACAAGCAGACGAAAAACACCCAACCCGACCCCGAAGCGCACAAGTGGGAAAACGGTAAGTGCAAATATTGCGGAAAAATCAAGCCTGCCTACATATTAAGCGCGGACGGCGGCAAAATTTATTTCGGGGAATATCCGAAAACGGAAGTCAAGGACGAAAAATTAAAGTCTGCGCTCGACTGGCTTGCGGGCGCAACACCCGATTATACTTTCAACCACGCCTGGAAAGATTACGGATATTTCAAATCGGGGAAAGTCCAAAGCTATATGTGGTATAACGACGTAACTTACGAAGGCGAGCGCTACCGCGGAGTGTTTTTTACAAGCTACCGCCCCAATCATACAACCTACGTCGGCGATACGGAGGATAACTCATACCAGCACGATAACGGATATAGAGTTAATACCAAATATTGGTTTAAGTACGAGCCTATCGAATGGCGGGTACTGTCGCGCCAAAATGGAAAGGCGCTTCTTATGGCGGACTCCGTGCTCGACTGTATGCAATATTTCAGCGTAAATACGAAAAATCGGGTCATAGACGGAAAAACCGTTTTCCCCAACAATTACGCCGAAAGCGACATACGCGAATGGCTGAACGGAGCTTTTTATTCAACGGCGTTCGGAAACACGGAGAAAAATATAATAGAATTAACCGAAGTGAAAAACGGTTTGGCTTCCACGGGGGATTTCTTTTCGGAATACATATGCGAAAATACCGAGGATAAAGTGTTTTTACTTAGCTGGCACGATATGGTAAACGCCGAATACGGCTTCAACCCAAACGCCGCGGCGTACGGCGATTCCGCCCGCCTGTTGAACGGCAGCGATTATGCGAAATCGCTGGGCTTGCGCGAAACATTTTATCGCGACAAAGAATACAGTACTTTCTGGCTGCGCTCGCCATACCAAAAGTCAAGTAAGGCGTACGTTGCATATTACGACGGCGCGCTGG
The DNA here is from genome assembly GCA_947628555.1 of uncultured Clostridia bacterium. Classification (GTDB taxonomy): domain Bacteria; phylum Bacillota; class Clostridia; order Christensenellales; family Borkfalkiaceae; genus Coproplasma. The sequence goes on from CANRAI010000059.1 coordinate 4,208, forward strand.
ACAATGCCGACGTCGTGCGCACCGAGGGAGTAGTTCCCGCATTGCAAATAAGATTATAAAAAATTCCGAAACAGAATTGTATCTGTTCCGGAATAAATTTTATTTAAATAATTTTTCGTATTCCAAATCCGTAACTGGCTCGCACCACTCGGTAGCGGAATTTTGTGCCGGAACTTCCATGGCGATATGGGTGAACCACACGTCCGCCGCGCCGTGCCAGTGCTTAACATCGGGGGCGATATAAACCACGTCGCCCGGGTGAAGTCTGCGCGCGGGCTTCCCCCATTCCTGATAGAAGCCCTCGCCGTCGGTGCATAGAAGAATTTGCCCTCCGCCGCGGTGGATATGCCAGAAGTTTCGGCATTTAGGCTCGAACGTTACGTTGAATATCCCCACTCCTTCGGCGTTCAAAGGTTTAAGATAGCTTTGTCCCACAAAGTATTTACCGAAATTTATGTTTTTCTCGCCCAAGCCAAAAAGCGGCGATGGCGCGGATTCGCCAATTTGAACCGTCTTTTCAACAAAAGAAAAATTGTTCTTCATAATTTACCTCCTTATTCCGATTGCCGCCCATATCTAAGATAAGGCTGTTTTCAAATTATCGCCTTGTATCCGGCGCCCCAATCGCCCATTGCGTCGAGCACGGGTTTAAGCGTTTTACCCAACTCCGACAGGGAATACACTACGCGCGGCGGGACTTCGGCAAAAACTTCCCTTATCAGCAGGCCGTCGCTTTCAAGGGCGCGAAGATTATCCGTCAAAACCTTTTGGCTTATGCCGGGGATAGTTTTTTTAATTTCAGAAAATCTTTGCGGCGCGCTCAAAAGATTGCGGATTATAAGGATTTTCCATTTATTCCCTATAATCTGCACCGTGGTTGCTACGGGACATTCGGGTAATTCCTCTCTCGTCAGCATAATTTCCTCCTTTGCCTTATTTTAGCAGCTTTCGCCTTAAAATGCAACAATATATTCGATAGTTTTAAAAAGTTACCAAGTTACAAAATATTTATATGATAATAGATTTGTAACGTTTGAGATTAACTTTTAAGATTGCGCTATACTGTTTTCAATAAAAATCGGAGGTAGATTTATGAAAAATTTTAACAAGACGCATGTATCGGCGGGCGCGCGCACAGAGCTGCACGACCTGTTGAAACTTACGGGAGCGGAAATAAGCGTGAACGAATTACCCGCCGGCGGGTGCGTGCCTTTTGTACATTCGCACAAGCAAAACGAGGAAATTTACGCTGTCCTTTCGGGCAAGGGCAAGGTTGAAATCGACGGCGAAAACGTAGAAATTGCCGCAGGCGATTGGATACGCATTTCACCGTCGGCGAAAAGGCAGTTTTTTGCTTTCGGAGAAGGTTTGAAATATATCTGTATCCAGGTCAAGGCAAACTCCCTCGAAGGCTATACTGCGTCAGACGCCATTTTATAAATTCGGTCGGAACTTCTCGCGAACTTTCAGTCATAATTTAAAATTTCATACATATCTTAAATTTGAGACATAATTTAAAATTTTTCTGGCGGAAACGCGCATTGCGTTTCCGCCCGTTCTTTTAAAAATTAAAATACGTATCAGCATTTTCGGGCAAGCTCATAGCTGTCGCCGAGCAGAGAGCAAATCTCTTCAAAAGAAACCGTGCCGTCTAAACAGACCGTAATCCAGCTCTTTTTGTTCATATGGTAGCCGCGGAAAAATCTTTGGCCGTCCGCCAGAACGTCAAGCTTTGAAGGCTCTATCCGAAGGTCGATTATATCCGTTATTTCGTCCGAATCGAGCCCCAGCTTTGTTTTGGGGAGCTTCATCATAACGGCGAACCATTTGCCGTTGTCGCGCCTGCGCCATACGGCGTCTTGCGGAAATTTTTCCCAAAGAAATTGCAATTCGCAGCCGTATTTATCGCGGACGTATTTGATTAAATCGCGCGCGCAGCCGCATCTGAACACGTCGCTTACAAAGCATTTTTCCGAAATTTTGGTTAACACCCGCCCGTATTCCTCGCGCACCCCGCCTACGAAAGAGCCGCCCGCGTCTTCCACAAGATGCAGGGTATATGGTTCTCCCGTGCCCTTATCCACGACTTTGGTTTTTACCGCGCCGTCCGTATATACTTCTACGCGCATTTCGAACTGCCCGTCCGCAATTTCCGTTTTATAGGAATAACAATCCCCTTTCTTTACGAAACCGAAGTCTTCAAACTTGGAGAAATCGGGCAACCTGTCCTTAAAAAAATCTTTCATCGCACAACCTGTTATAATATTGACCAAAATTTTACGGAACATAAAAAAGCCGATACGTATTGCATTAAATTTAAAGACGGCGGATTTTCCGCCGTCTTTCGTTTGCGTACAAGCTGCTTGAAATTATTGTTTTACGTACCTTACGACGGGCTGACGGGCAGCCTTTACCTCGTCGGGACGTCCTATTTGCGCATGGTGAGGCGCGGACTTCATATATTCGGGGTCCTTGAACGCTTCTTCGTAAATTTCGCGGAGAGCGGCTATTACCTCGTCCAGCGTGCGCTTGTTCTCCGTTTCCGTCGGTTCGAACATAAGCGCTTCGTGAATGATAAGCGGGAAGTACATTGTAGGCGGATGATAACCGCGGTCTATCATTGTTTTAGCTATTTCCATAGCCGAAACGCCCGTCTTATCCTTCAATTCCTGCATGCTTACCACAAACTCGTGCATGCAGTGCCTGCCCTTTTCGGTGGGATACAAATCCTCTATGTTCACTTTAAGATAATTTGCGTTGAGGACGGCGTGCTGAGCCGCAGCCTTTATTCCCTCCGCGCCGAGCGCCACTATGTACGCCAAAGCGCGGACATATACGCCGAAATTGCCGTAGAAAGATGCTACTTTGCCTATGCTCTTTGCTCCGTTGACGAATTTATAACCCTTTTCCGTCTTTTCCACTCTCGGATTGGGCAGGAACTGCGCCAACTCCTTCTTACAGCCGACGGGACCTGAGCCAGGGCCGCCGCCGCCGTGGGGCGTAGAGAATGTTTTATGCAGGTTGAGGTGAACCACGTCGAAGCCCATATCGCCCGGACGTACTACCCCCATTACCGCATTGAGATTTGCTCCGTCATAGTAAAGAAGTCCGCCGGCGTTGTGGATAATCTTGCTTATCTCCTTGATATTCTTTTCAAACAAGCCCAGCGTCGTGGGGTTGGTAAGCATAAGCGCCGCGGTGTCGTCGCCGACGACGGCTTTCAA